>JAUWXD010000021.1 GCA_030616505.1 Hadesarchaea archaeon | reverse complement strand
TAAGTACCATATCAGCTTGCTCTATCCCTGCCTTTTTGAGGACCTCAGGCAGCCCGAAGTCTCCCACGATAGCACGATAACCCATGCGTCTTAGCTGCTCAACACGCTTAGCGTTCCTGTCAATTACTACCACATCAGATTGTTTCTCTTTGAGCTTACTGGCGACTGAAAAGCCAACATCGCCACAACCTAAGATCATGTACACTTGTACACCGCGCATACTTATTTTACCACATATATATTTCCTGATTGGTTAAACATCCAGGACAATCTGTGGTGCTGAACGATTAGATTTTAGCCACTCCACGCGAGCGATAGATTTATAAGCATCTCTTACTTCTAAAATTCGTAAACTCGCTCACTTGGTGATACTCATGGAGTTTTGCCCCAAATGTGGTACCGTGTTGGTTCCAACAAAAGTCGGCCGCTCAAAACGACTTGTTTGTTCTCGTTGTGGATACAAGGGCAAAGTAAAGAAACCTGCATCGTACAAGATAAGCGAAAAGGGCAAGGAAACAAGAGAAGTAGCCATTATAGTTGAGAAGAAAAAGAAGAAGAGTAAGAAACCAGCCGAACGCGAGTACGAGCTTGAGCGTCCCGAGTACTATGAAGAGTTCTATGAGGGATGACTACACCCTCACAACTGCGCCTTCAAGTGCACGGTTACATGAACATGAATGCCGTTTTGGACTCTTGGAAATCGCTTCCATGACAAGCTCCCGAACGCGTTTTATATTGCCCTTCATTATCTCAGCGACTTCGGTGTAAGTGAGCTTTTTCTTGGAGATGCCAGCGGCGAAGTTTGTGATTACCCCGACCACTGCATAACACATCTCCAGCTCTCGCGCGAGGATGCACTCTGGCACGTTGGTCATGCCCACCAAGTCTGAACCCATCTTCTGTAACACTTTTATCTCGGCTGCAGTCTCGAAACGTGGGCCCTCTGTGCACGCATAGACAGCACTGTGGTGTATTTTGAGATTCAACTTCCTAGCGACATTGGTTAAGATTTTACGTAACTCTGGACAATAGGGCTCAGTAACATCGACGTGAACAACACCACCCTTACCACCCTCGTAGAAGGTCTGGGGGCGGCACTTCGTGAAGTCGATGAACTGGGTGAAGAGAGCGAGTTCACCTGGCCGCATCCGTATATTGGTGGATCCACAGCTGGTCGTGGCGAACACCCGTTTAACCCCGAGCTTGTGGAGCGCCCAGATGTTCGCTCGGTAGTTTATCAAGTGGGGTGGGATTGTATGGTCTTTGCTGTGCCTTGGAAGAAATACTATCTCGCGTCCGCGAAGCCCTCCGATGATGAGCTCTGGAGAATCCCCATATGGTGTTTTCACCACGGTGGTCCTAGCACTCTTGAGTCCTTGCATAGAGTACAATCCAGAACCGCCGATTATCGCGATTTCGGGTCCCAAAATCTCACCGCCCCAACCTTCGCTTCCTACCCTGGTAGTTCCGAATCGCACGCAGAAAGTCTATCTTGCTGAACGCTGGCCAGTTCGCCTCACAGAAGTAAAGTTCGCTGTATGCGGACTGCCACAGAAGAAATCCGCTGAGGCGTTCCTCTCCACTCGTTCGGATAATCAAGTCTGGGTCGGGCATGTCGGCAGTGTAAAGGTGGCTGCTTATGAGCTTTTCATCTATTTCGCTTGGTTTTAACTCACCGTGCTCTATACGCTCACATATACGCCGAACGGCCTCTGCGAGCTCTGCTCTGCCACCATATCCAATAGCCAGATTGAGAGTGTAGCCGTCGTAACCCTCAGTTGCTCCTTGGGCCTCTTCAACCGCTTGCTTTACCTTTTCCGGCAAGAATCCAAGATCCCCTATCACTCGTACACGTACCTTGTACTTGTGAACACGCTTGTCTCTCGCGACTTCCTTAAATTTTTCTGCAAAGAGAGTCATCAACGTCTCAATTTCCTTTTCAGACCGATTGAAATTCTCCGTCGAAAAAGCGTAAACCGTGATATATTTAATTCCCAGCTCTTGGCACCACCCCACCACTTCCTCAAGTTTTTTGGCTCCGAAAATATGCCCTTTTAACTTCTCCAGTCCTATGTTCTCCGCAAACCTGCGGTTGCCGTCCAGTATGACTGCGATGTGTTGGGGAACATTCCCAGCTTGAACCACATCTGCCAGTAACTGTTGTTCGTAGTATTTCGCCACCACTTTTTTGATTCGGGACATGACAGGCAACTTGTGTATAGGAAACTTCTCTATCGACATTTGGCCACTAAAACAACTTCCCATACCACTTTAAAGAGATTGGGGGCAAACCGGGTGAATTAAACATGACTTGTACGGAATCTTATCAACCAATGAATAATGGAGAATTGCCGATTTTGGGTCAAAAAACATAACAAAAACTAAAACGAAAGAAATTTAAGCATGGAAAAGAAAAAATGAATTGGTTTTGGAGGCTGACTGGCGGGGAGCGGGGTGAAAAACCCCAAAGGTCGGA
This sequence comes from Hadesarchaea archaeon, assembly GCA_030616505.1. The sequence continues at coordinate 3,961 of JAUWXD010000021.1, read as the reverse complement.
AACGTGCCATATATATCCAAAATTGAGATGAGAGGCTTCAAGTCGTTTGGACATTCTAAGATTAGCATTCCTATCTCAAAAGGTCTTACCGCCTTCATAGGGCCCAACGGGATGGGCAAAAGCAACATTGTCGATGCCCTATGTTTCGTGTTGGGGAGCCTGAGCGCAAAAACCATGCGGGCTGAAAGAGTTTCAGACCTTCTCTTCAAGGGAGGAAACGGTCACCGTCCTGCGTCATTCACAGAGGTGGCGCTACACTTCACTAATAAAGACGGAGAACTCCCGATAAATTCTGAAACTGTAGTGGTATCCCGATGGGTCAACCGCAGTGGAAAGTGCGTTTACAGGATAAACAAGAAACGTGTCAACCGGCAAGAAATCGTTGATCTTCTAGCCGCAAGCATGACTAGTCCTGGCGGTCACAATTTTGTCATGCAAGGTGAAGTGGATCGCTATGTGAAAATGGACTCAATTGAACGTAGACGGGTTATAGACGACCTTGCAGGAGTGGCTGAGTATGATGAAAAAAAACAGAAATCGATAGGGGAACTCCAGACGGTAAAAACAAACCTCAACAGCGTCAGAACAGTTCTCAACGAGATATCAGTTCAAATGGAAAATCTGGGAACACAGAAGGAAACTGCCATCCGTTACAAACAGCTGAGGCGAGAACTCGAACAAATCCAATCAACGCTCCTCCTGATAAAAAAAGAAACTCACGCGAAGAAACTTTCGCAATTAAAATTGAGGACTGAAAAGATTGACAACGAAATCCAAACATTACAGAACAGATATCAAACCGTGAGAGATGATGTAAACAAGTGCAATGAAAAAATCGGTTGGTTTGATGACCTCATCGAGAAAAAACAAAGTGCAGATGTGTTGGAGGAAGTGAGAAGCGCGCGAGCACAAGTTAGCATCTTGGGTGAGTTATTACAATCGACCGCTGGAAAACGAAACGGAATTAGCCAAAAAATCGTGGAATTAACCAACTGCATCAAAAAAATAGGCGCGCTAGATAGTAAAACCACCTCGAACAAAATCACCTCCATAACATCAAAATTCAATGGGCTCCACGAAAAATTCAACGCACTTAGCGACTCCTTGGACGAGAGAAAATCACTATATGCCGCTCAAGATATCTTACACAAGTTAAAAGTGGTTCTAGATGAGCTCGCTCCTATTGTAGACTCCTTCTCAAAACAGACTTTCCCACAATCGCCTTCAGAACCACGCCAAGGGCCCACTCCTTTGGAGTTGCGTAACGAACTCATTGGTTTGGAGAGAACCCGCACAGAATTAGAAACCCAGCTCCGCGAATTCCAGGAAAAAGTCCAGAAAGCACAGTCTAAGCTTGAAAGCGCAAGCAAGTTTGAAACAGAAATTCGCTCCTCTATTGAAAACCTTCGCGCCGAAAAAGATAAAATACGTGAAAAGGCGCGTAAGCTTGAAGAAAAGGCGCGTATTTTTAATACAAAAATAAGTGAGTTGGACGGAAAGCGCCAAGGATTGCAAATCCAAAAAGAATCTTTAGAAGCCGAAATCAACAACATGAAAGAAGAAATGAAAAAAGTTAAGATGGAAACAAAACTTCCTCCAGATTTAGACTCCAAGACCCTCGAGCATGAAGCCAATACAATAAAAGAGGAGATGGATTCGTTCGGAGATGTCAACTTCCTCGCAATCCAAAATTATAGAGAAGCTGAGCGTAGGTACAACTCTGAAAAGCTGAGATACGACAAACTGGATGCTGAACAACAATCGCTGTTGGACTTCATGCACAAAATCGACGAAAAAAAGAAAGAAGTTTTCATGAAAACATTCAACAAAATTTCTGGGCACTTTGGAGAAATTTTCGGTCAACTATCGCCTGGAGGAACTGCAGAGTTAATTATAGAAAACGAAGAATCCCTATTCGACGAAGGGCTCGAGATAAAATCCAGGCCTCGTGGCAAAGAAGTCTATTTTATGGGGGCTCTATCCGGCGGGGAGAAGGCCCTCACAGCCTTGGCGTTTATCTTTGCCCTCCAGAGATATCGACCAACAACTTTCTACGTGCTAGATGAGATAGATGCCCACCTCGATCCCAAAAACAGAAAACGGGTCGCCGAAATGCTGCGTAAGTTCTCGCGAGAATCCCAAATCATCGTTATAACATTACACGACGCCGTGATGTCCGCCGCTGACCGACTTTTCGGTATCACAATGGAAAACAAAATCTCCCGAATGTTCTCCGTGGAGCTTTCGGGTTTAGGAGGATGATCGAAGATGACCGCCCTTACCGATCAACCGCTCCAAACACTCCTTGAACTGGTACAACAACACAAACTCGACCCGTGGGACATCGATATCGAGAAGCTCACCGATGTGTACACTCAGAGGATTATGGAAATGCAGGAACTGGATTTACGGGCTTCTGGACGAGCGCTACTTTCAGCGTCCGTGCTCCTGCGGATAAAATCCAACTACGTGTTAAATGGAAACGGTAGAAAGCAAGACACGGAAGATGGACTCGACGACATACTTGATATAAATCTCCCAGATTTTGGGGAGATAACACTCGTACAAAATACCCCTCGAAAAATCACCCTCACGGACTTGCTCGGTGCGCTCCAAGAAGCACTCTCTGAGATTCCGGCCAAAAAAACGCCGAGAAGCAGAAAAATGGAGAAAATTATTCGAACGCTCAGCGAGTACGATGTCAACATAGAAAAACACCTAGACGTGCTATACAAGCGAGTATCGAGTCTAATCGCCATGGGGACAAGAGTCACTCTCCTCGCACTCACAGAAGAGCGCACAAGACTTGCTGTTGCCAGAACTCTGCTTCTGTTGCTTTTCTTGTGCTCCGATGGGAAAGTAAAATTGGAACAACCTAACCTCTTTGATGACATATTGATCTCGATCCCCAACAAGGTGGCAAAACATGGGGGCTAAACAGGACCGCTCGATGATTGAGGCCGCGCTCTATGCCGCTGACCACCCGTTGACCCTAGATGAAATCCAGAAGATTTTGAAAACCTCGTCTGAAACCTATACGCAAAAACTCATCAGCGACCTCAAAGCCGACTATGGAAAGCGAGGGGGTCCATTCTTACTGGTCGAAATGAGCAAGGATACCTTCACGCTCCGCCTCAACGATGAATGCATGACAAAGCTCGATAAAATCATACCGAAAACAAGGGTTTCGCGGGGGGCGCTGAAGACCCTCGCCATGATAGCTTACAAACAAAATATTTCCCAATCCAAGCTCGCTGATTACCGAGGAAACCGGGTCTACGACCACATCAGGCAACTCTTGGCCCTCGGATTCATCGAATCGAAGCCATTTGGCCGTACACGGATGCTCCGAACTTCGCGTAGATTCTCAAGCTACTTCGGTTTCGAGGATGACATGGACAGGGTTCGCGAACGGATTGAGGAACTCGCGCGGTAGAACATTTATACATCTTACATCTAACTATTCCAGCGATATTTATGGCCAAATGGCAAGGAAGGTCTCTGAAGAAGCCCAGCGGCGGGCAGATATGGGCTAGGCGAGGCAAACGTAAACGAGAAATGGGAAACGAATTTGTCGAGCCCAAACTTGGCCCAGCAAAATCTCTCAAGTTGCGCACATTCGGAGGAAACGAAAAGTTGGACCTGCTTTCCACGGATTCCGCGAATGTGGTGGATTCTAAAACCGGACGCACGAAGAAAGTCAAAATCCTAACAGTAATCGAAAACCCCGCTGATCCACACTTTGTACGAAGAAACGTCCTAACGCGGGGCGCGGTAATCGAAACGGAGCTCGGCAAGGCGCGTGTGACCAGCCGTCCGGGACAGAGCGGTACCGTTGATGCTGTGCTCGTCGAACCGAAAAAGCCAGAACCAACATGATATATGTATACTAATTAACTCGTACCCGATTTCTAGCGTACAAAAAACTAACCCTAATCTTCTTTGGTTCGGTACTTTAAAC
>JAUWXD010000097.1 GCA_030616505.1 Hadesarchaea archaeon | reverse complement strand
GCGCACGGCGGAGCATCTCGCTGGTTTCGGCGGTTACGTTAATCAGGTAACTCTTTCGCTCGCTCATCTCGCGCTCGGCTCGGTCGCGCATTTTAAAGGACAACCTAGCCCTACGCTCGAACTGATTGAAACGTTGCCCCGATAGGTTCTCATCATCCTTGAGCAGGTCGATTCCACCAGACCACGCCTCATACCCTTCCCGCGCATGCTCCTCGCTCGACATCCCGACTTTTGGCTTGGGGACTGTAGCTGTGAGCGGTCTCTCCTTGACCTTGAAAATTCGCTTTATCCCACCAATTCCGAATTGAGGTCCCTTAAAAGATTTGATAAGTTTGGGCGGCCACTGAACATCCTCGAGCCTTAAATTCCTTACAGCCTTCATTCCAAAGATGTTCCCGGCAATCGAGCTGAGAACTTGAGGCATGTTGCCGGCCTCAAAGAGCTCCAGCGGATAGGCGACTTTCACCCACTTCCCACGAATTTCGTGAGCCTTCGCCATGAGCCGCCGTTTCTCGGGACCCATCGTGGTGAGAGTGGTCCATGTTCCTATCGAGCTCTCGGACGCCACGCGACCAACTGCCTCGCGCATGCTGATGCCCGATGCAGGCTCTACTCTGAACAGCGTGACCAAGTCATTGCGAGAAGGTCTGTATCTAGGAGCGACGAAATCGAGATACCACTCAGCAGGCATGTAATCAGAATAAGTTTCTGCCTTCAATCTCAAAAAGATGGGGGTTCAGAATTATTTCTTGAACTTTGCTATCTCATCCATCAAATCGACGCTGGTGAGCATAGTGGACCTGCAACAGTAGCGCGTGACTCTCAAGTCATCTAGCACGCGTTTTGGTTCCTCTCCCTTCCTGACGTGCTCGTCGAATTTCTCGTACTTGTCCCCGAGCAGTTTTCCGCACGTGATGCAACGAATCGGTCTCATCCAATCACCTATAACTTTTTTGAACACGGGCGCGTGCACCAGGGCCGCCAGGTTTCTTCGACTCCTTGAAGCGCACATCGCTCTTAATCAAAGTCCAATCATACTGCTTAAAAATCTCCCGCATCTTCGGGTCTCCAGACCACTTGATGAGTCCTCGAGCTATCGCCGTGCGTGCAGCGTCCGCCTGACCCATATATCCCCCGCCTTTCACATCGACCTTTATATCGACACGTTTTGCAAGCTCTGGTGTGATGTTCAATGGTTCAAGAATCTTCATCCTCGCGAGCTCGGGCTCGTATACTTCGAGCGCACGGCTGTTGATGACCACCCGTCCACGTCCGTCCTTTATGGTTGCACGAGCAAGTGCGGACTTCCTTCTCCCGGTAGCAAGAACCACCTTCATCAGAACCTCACTCCTAGGTATTTGCTGAGTTCTCCTATTCTAATAAACCGTCGCGTCCCTAATCGCTCCAAGCTGGCGTCTGGAATCGACATCAGCTTTTGATTAGAGAATTCTTTAGGTACTCCAACGTGAATGCGTAGCCTGCGGAACGCCTTCCTCCCTATATGTTTGGTGAATGGAAGCATTCCTCTGACTGACATGCGCACGAGCTCCTCTGGGCGTTTGAGATGAAAAGGTCCTCTGCGCGGATTGGTAAGATTCCGTGTTCTCCGCCATGCATCGTATGAACCGTGGGTGACATCTTTTTTACCAGATATTACAACCTGTTCAGCGTTGACTATGGTGACCTGCTCGCCATTCAACAATTGTTTGGCGGTAAAACTCGCGAGCCTACCTAAAACCAAGTCCTTTCCGTCGATAATCATGTTCTCACTCCATTAACCTTACATTTTTACCGTTAGGGTTCTGCTCGATCAATTGTTGTATCGTCAGAACCTTGCCTCCAGCGACTACTATTTTCCGCCTTGCGGGACTTGAGAACTTGAATGCCGCGACAGATACAGGGTGGCCCAGCTTACCTGCAGCCAAAACTTTTCCTGGTACCACAATCGTATCCCTCCCGGACGTGTACCTGCTGAGCTGACTGAGGTTGACCTCTGCCCGAGCTCTGCGGGATCCCTCGAGACGCTCCGCTAGGTCTAACCATATTCCTGCCTTCTGTGTCTTGCCGTGCTCACGAAGCTGGCGGATGAGCCGCTTCAGCACGGGGTTCGATGCTCTTGTATGCTTTGGCACTCAATCACCCAAACTTGAGACACTTCTGCACGCCGTATAAATAAACATATGGTGCGGGGGAGGGGATTCGAACCCCTGAACTCCTAAGAGACCAGATCTCTCATTATTAGCATCTTGAGTCTGGCGCCTTTGACCTGACTTGGCTACCCCCGCAGTTGAGAAATTCAGCGCCGAAGCTATTAATCGTTTACACCGAATAGGAGAGGGAACGGGATGACCGAATTCGAGTCTCGTCGCGCATTCGAACACATAGACAAGCTCGCCTACGAGATTGGGCCTCGCCTAGCGGGGACGCGGGGGGATCGTATGGCGGCGGAATACATCCAAAAACAGTTCGATAGCTATGGACTGAAACCGCAGGTGCAGGAGTTCAAGTTCGTGGCCCGCTCAGTTCGGCTGAAAGTCACCGCATGCTTATTTGCCGTGGCTTTTGTCGCGTCACTATTTCTTTCACCTGGGTTTTCCATTTTGACATGGTTTGCCGCGATAATCATCTGGCGCTCGCTGGGGAAGCTACTACCCAAGCGCGTGAGCCAAAACATGATAGCAGTTCGAAAGGTCGAGAAGCCCCAAAAGAGAGTGGCTGTGACTGCTCACTATGACTCTGCCTCATGTATGGTGAGCTACCGATTGCACATATTCCTGAAGTTCGCGTTCATGCCAGTCCTCTCAATGACTTCGATTTTTTTGACCCTAAACGCGGTGGGG
>JAUWXD010000059.1 GCA_030616505.1 Hadesarchaea archaeon | reverse complement strand
GCCAAAATCAAAGATATCAACGTAGTCGAACGCGATGGTAAACGAGTCGCGATAGTGGCGATTGAAAAGCAGGACAGGGGGATAGCAATCGGGGCAAAGGGCAAGAAGATTCAAAACGCAAAAAAACTCGCCCATCGCCACTATGAGATTCACGATATCTCGCTTACGTGAGTTTTAAGGTTTGAAATTTGTATTAGTTTAAGGTGTGATTGAATGGGAAGAGATCCTAGAGGGGAATTTGCGGCTCGGAAGGTGCGCTCGAATCGACAGAGGTTCAGATGGAAGAGCGCACAGTATGAACGCCGAGTGTTGAGGCTCGACGAAAAATCCGACCCCCTTGAGGGCTCACCTCAGGGCAAGGCCATCGTCTTGGAAAAGGTTGGGGTCGAGGCCAAACAACCCAACTCTGCGATTCGAAAATGTTGCAGGATTCAGCTGGTCAAAAACGGACGTCAAGTCACGGCATTCGCCCCCGGGGACGGCGCTATCGGATTCATAGATGAACATGATGAAGTTGTGGTTGAAGGCATTGGAGGAGCCAAGGGCGGATCGTATGGGGACATTCCCGGCGTCCGATATAAGATTATGAAGGTGAATGGCATTTCGATGAAAGAACTTGTAAAGGGACGAAAGGAGAAACCAACTAGGTGATGGTTTGGAGCTCAAGTATTTTGACGAATGGACAACTGAAGGCGTTGAGATAAAAGACCTCGGTCTCAAACAGTACATACAGCTCGAACCAACATTTGTCTTGCACAGTGGGGGGAAACAAGCGAGCAAACAATTCGGGAAGGCAAAGATACCGATAGTTGAACGTTTGATAAGCAGGCTCATGCGGTCTGGACCCGGCGCAGGAAAGCTCCGCGGTAAGTTGATTCGTGGCGCGAAAGCATGCGGGAAAAAACACAAGGCTTACAACATCGTTCGAAAGTCTTTCAAGATAATTGCAGAACGAACAAAGAAAAATCCTGTTCAAATCTTGATACACGCGGTCCAACGCTCAGCTCCACGCGAGGAAACAACGCGCATAAGTTACGGGGGTATAGCTTATTACCTAGCTGTGGATTCGGCCCCCCAAAGAAGGCTCGACATCGCGCTGAAGAATTTGGCGGCAGGGGCATTCGCAGCCTCATTCTCCACCAAAAAGCCGATGGAAGAGTGCCTAGCGGAGGAGCTCATCCTCGCCGCAAACAACGATATGAAGAGTTACTCCGTGGCACGCAAAGATGAACTCGAGCGGATAGCGAGGGGGGCTAGGTAAGAAAATTCCGTACTTGAACCCAAAGGCTTTTTAACTGTGTAAACGTATTGAAAATAGCTAAGTGAAAAAGGAGGCAGAAAATGGCGAAACCACATTTGAACCTGATAACGATAGGTCACGTAGACCACGGCAAGTCTACGTTAGTGGGCAGGACGTTTTATGAGAAAGGACTGGTGAAAGAAGAGGAAATCAAAAAGTTCGATGCCATGGGCGACAAGGGTAAGACTTTCAAGTTCGCTTGGGTTATGGACGGTCTCAAGGAAGAGCGAGAGCGAGGGTTGACAATCGATTTGGCCCACAAGAAATTCGAGACCAGCAAGTATTACTTTACAATTATCGATGCGCCAGGGCACCGCGACTTTGTCAAGAACATGATTACCGGTGCAAGCCAGGCCGATGCCGCGATTTTGGTCGTGGCGGCCGACGATGGGATAATGCCTCAGACGCGAGAGCATGCGGCTCTTGCATTCACACTCGGTGTCGGGCAGGTCATCGTGGCGATAAACAAGATGGACCTTGTCGGATACAAGGAAGACGTGTTCAAGAAGATCAAAGCTGAAGTGACTGACCTGTTGAAGGCAGTCGGATACAGAAACGCTGATAAATTCACGTTTGTGCCAGTCGCAGCATTTCATGGAGATAACGTGACCAAACAAAGCGACAAGATAAAGTGGTATTCAGGACCGACGATATTCACCGCGTTCGACAGTTTCACCGTGCCTGAAAAACCCACTGGCAAGCCGCTCAGACTGCCCGTTCAAGATGTGTACTCCATCACGGGAGTCGGTACTGTGCCAGTTGCGCGGGTTGAAACAGGCATAGTCAAAGTTGGCGATACGTTGGTGTTTGAGCCAGCGGGCGTCAGCGGAGAAGTAAAATCGATCGAGATGCACCACGAGACGATACCTCAGGCTGAACCAGGGGACAACATAGGATTCAATATCCGCGGCATCGAAAAAGGCGCGATAACGCGAGGAGATGTTGCAGGTCACCCAAAGTCTCCGCCCACGGTTGTGAAGGAGTTCACTGCACGTATAGCCGTGCTCCAGCACCCGACCGCGCTGACGGCAGGATACACTCCGGTCTTCCACGCACACACCACGCAGGTGGCGTGCACCATTTCGGAGATAACCCAAAAGCTCGATCCAAAAACTGGTGCGGTACTCCAAGAGAAGCCAGAGTTCATAAAGAAGGGGGACATGGCGACGATTAAAGTGATTCCAACCAAGCCGATGGTTTTAGAGAAAGCATCCGAGTTTCCACAGCTCAGCCGATTCGCAGTGCGTGATATGGGCATGACGATTGCGGCGGGCGTCTGCATCGACCTCGTCCCAGCGAAGTAACCAAGTCTTTTATTCCCATCCGCCCTTTAGGTAGAGGAGAGGGATAACTTTGCAAAAGGCACGCATAAAAATCTCCAGCACCGATTCGAAAAAGCTGGACGAGGTATGTAAGCAAATCTTAGGGATAGCGGAGCGGGTAGGCATTAAGATATCAGGGCCAATCCCCCTCCCTACGCGCAAAATCGTGGTTCCAACGCGAAAGTCTCCTGATGGAGAGGGAACTGCGACTTGGGACCGATGGGAGCTCCGCATACACAAGCGTCTCGTCGACATGCAGGCGGACGAGCGCGCTCTTCGCCAACTGATGCGCATTCAAGTTCCAGAAGAAGTGACGATTGAGGTCGAGCTTAAGAATTAGGCAATTGGCCGGGCTTCTGTCATTTCACTGTTTTACTCAAAGCCTGTAGCATCTCGTCAATGTCTTCAAATCGAATGTATCCCATGTTGCCAATTCTGAATGTTTTCTCCTTCAACTCCCCGTAACCTTTTGCGAGTTCGAATCCGTGTTCGCGCATTTGTTCGTACACTTGAAGCCCGCTCATTTTCTCTGGCGCATTCACGCATGCGATGGTCTGACTTCTGCTTCCAGCCTTAGGAAACAGGGAAAGACCAAGGTCCCCAACTCCCTTTTCAATCCGCTGCATGCGCTTGGAATAAAGTTCGAAACGTTTCTTTTTTCCGCCCTCTTTTTCTATTATCTCAAGCTCCTTGTTCAGCGCGGCAATCTGGGGAATCACCGGAGTCATGTGGGTGCTGCTCTGATCGCTTTGGTATTTTTCATAAAGCTTGAAATCGAAGTACCAACCCTTATTCTTCATTCCCTCTGATCTCTTGAGGGCTTCATCGCTCACGCTTACCATCGCCAGCCCCGGGGGAATCCCAAAACATTTCTGAGAACTTGCGAAGCAGACGTCTAATCCCCACTCGTCCACTTTAATCTCTACCCCCCCCATCGCGCTCACCGCGTCAACGAAAACTAGTTTTCCGTGCTTTTTAGCGATCTTTGCGAGTTCAGAAAGTGGGTTCATCAGCCCCACGCTGGTTTCGTTGTAGGTTATCGTCACAGCTTCCACATCAGGAGCTGAAGAAAGTTTCTCGTCCAAAGCCTCTGACGTGATAGGAACACCCAATCCAGGTTCAAGTTTCTCGACCACTTTGCCGTTCGTCTCTCCGACCTTAGCATAGCGCTTCCCGAAATTCCCATTTATACAACAAAGCATCTTTCGCTCGACACAGTTTCTGACCGAGGCCTCCATCACTCCCGATCCCGCGCTTGGAAATAGGAAAACTTTCCCTTTTGTTT
>JAUWXD010000011.1 GCA_030616505.1 Hadesarchaea archaeon | reverse complement strand
TTTGATTTAACTCTTCACGACTCTAGTCTATCTTATGTTGACTCCTCAGCCTACGGCGGAAGTCAGACCGATTCAGTTACTGGAACCGCAACCACCTCGGGTTACTTCTACATCTACGTCGAGCAGTGGTCCGGCTCCGGCATCTACTCGATGACTGTCACGGTCACCGGTGGAACTGCTCAAAACGATATGGGCACGGGCATGGATGCTGGTGACTTACTAAGCACTGCCACGACAATCCCAACAGGTTCGGGCACCGGGTACATCGACTCGACAGATACAGACGATTATTATAAGATTGCAGTCTCGAGCGGCCAAACAGTGACTGTGAGCATGACACCCCCATCTGGCTCCGACTTCGACCTCTACCTCTACGACACCAGCCAGTCCCACGTGGACTCCTCCACCTACGGCGGGACCACGACCGACTCAGTCGAGGGGATCGCTACCACTTCGGGCTACTTCTACATCCGCGTTTACCAATACAGCGGTTCTGGGATCTACTCGATGACCGTCACGGTCAGCGGCGCCGCGGCAGCTGCCCAGAACGACTGGAACTCTGGCCAAGATGCAGGTGATAGCTTCGCCCAAGCCATGATGATCAGCACCGGTACAGGCACTGGTTATGTGGATGAAACAGACACCGACGACTACTACAGGGTTCAAGTTGGGTCGATCGGTGCGACAGTAAGCGCTACTCTAGTACCTCCATCAGGTTCAGACTTCGACCTCTACCTCTACTCGCTAAATCAGACTCAAGTGGACTCTTCCATTCTCGGCGGAAGCCAGACCGATACGGTTTCCCACGATACGACCTCTGCGGGCGTCCACTACATTCGGGTTCACCGCTACAACGGCTCTGGAACTTACTCGCTCAACGTCTCAGTGACGACCGCTGGCGCTGAGGCGGAATCTGCACACCCATACGCGAATAATTTCGATCAGACTTGGACCATTACCCGCTCTGGGGTAGGTCGGATCAGGGCACACTTCACTCAACTGGATGCGGAAAGCAACTGGGATTACGTGTACATCTACGACGAGAACAACAACTTCATAGAGAGCTACACGGGAAGCTACCGTGACCAGTGGACATCGTGGGTGGACGGAAGCACGGTAAAAATCAGACTGATTACAGACGGCTCGGTCACAGATTACGGGTTCACGGTTGATCAGGTGGAGACCGGGGCAGCGGCACCTGTCACGCCATCTAACAAAGTCGCGGTCATCTTTGGGATAAACGATTATGCGAACATTAATGATTTGCGATATTGTGTGAACGATGCTCAAGACTGGAGAAACTACTTGGTCGGGCAGGGCTACACGATAAGCTCGTTCCTCACGGACTCCCAGGCGACCGAGGCGAACATCCGGACGGCAATAACGAATGCGGCTACTCAAGCAGGCTCCGATGGCACCCTTGTACTCATCTTCTCAGGCCACGGGACCGATTCATCGCCTGGAGACGCCCATGCATACTGTGCATATGATGCTGGTTGGTCAGGGACCGGATACCTCACCGGTTCGGAGCTGCAGAGTTTGGTGTCGGGCTACAATGGCGGGCTGTTTGTGTTCTTCGACTCTTGTCACTCCGGGGGAATGGATGGCGGGTTGATAAACTCCACGAAGCGATACATGAACACTACATGCGGATCTGATGGATATGGCTACGATCAGTCCGCTTACAGCAATGGTGCTTGGACATATTGGTTCCTCGAGCGTGGGCTGGTGGGCCAGGGCTTCACCACCGCAGAGCAGGCGTTCACCTGGGCATTGGGGAACTACCCATACAGCGGTAACGATACGCCACAGCAGTTCGACGGGGATGCAGCAAACTCGTTCAACATGGATCCCTAGAGTACTTTTATGAATTGAGCACTCCGTAGCTAACTATTTGAACAACTAGGTTTTCAAAGATCGAAACTATAGACATTTAAACCACTCACCCCCTATGCTTTTTGGAGGTTGTAACCATAGACAACCGCATAATAGGCGCGATCGTTGTAATTGCAATTGTCGGTGTTGTAGCAGTCTACTTAAGCATGCAGTATGCTCCGTCCGCTGTAGGAACGTACAAAATATCGGGCTATGTGAAAACCGATGGCGTTGCTCTGTCTGAAGCCGCCATAACGCTGGACGGGGAATCGACCACGACCGATTCTAGTGGTTATTTCGAATTTACCGGCTTGGAAAGCAACAAGAGTTATGCGTTGTCCGTGAGCAAGTCGGGTTATGAAAGTTATAACACGACCATCCTGCTGGAAACTCAAGACCTACAATTCAGTGAAATTAGCTTGAAAGCCGAAGGGATTGAGATGCCGCTGGCAGCAATCAAAAGCGCCGTCGCCACACGAGAGGGCGTTTCTACAGATAATGTGGAGGTTTACTTCTGCGTACCGTCTGAGCGAGTTGATAACGAGAACTTTGCTGCAGGAGTTGTTGTGAGCGACCAAAAGTCCATCGTGTTCATTTATAACCAGACTGCGGGCACGATAATCGTAGAAAATGAGTACACAGCATCTACGAGCGACGAGCTCCAAGCGATGTCCACTATCGCCCTAAAAGATGTGGCCTCTCCCTATGCCCAAGATCACCTTGGCCACTTCAACGTCAACAAAATTGTTCCATTCGGAATCGTCAAGACCAATGGCTCATACACCTTTGATTATTATGATGGGTACGTCGAGTATCCTGTTGATCTCTGGGGTCACGGGACAGCCACGCTCAGTGCAAGTGGGGACGTGACGTTTACAACCCACGAGTGGATTGAGTAGTTATCTCTCCAAAATCCGAAGTTTCCGTTTGTTTTTATCTCATAGATGAAAGTCATTTTAAGCTCTGGCACTATATCGGATAAGGTGAAAGTTTGCAGAAACTCGTCATTAAGAAAATCGCTGCGCGTAAAATCCTGGACAGTCGAGGAAATCCAACCATCGAAGTGGATGTGGTGGTTGGAAATGGTAAAGTAGGGACTGGCAGGGCAGCGGCCCCCAGCGGAGCGAGCACTGGGAAACATGAAGTCGTAGCGTTCCCCAGCGGTGGACCAGATACATCGATTGAGATATTGAAGATGGCCGCATCAAAATTGGTCGGTAGCTCAGCCGAAAAGCAGGATGAAGTCGACTCGCTTCTTCATGAAATAGATGGCACGCCTAATTTTTCTAAGTTAGGCGGGAACGCAGCAGTAGCGACTTCAATGGCCGTAGCGAAAGCAGCAGCGTCTGCACTCGGCATACCTCTTTACAAATATTTTGGCGAAGAGGATGCATCCCATCTGCCTTACCCAATTGGCAACGTGCTTGGTGGTGGAGCACACGCAGGCAAGATGGCGCCAGATATCCAAGAGTTCATCTCGATAGCGGTTGGTGCGAAGAGGTTCATCGATGCAGCATTTGCGAACACTCGAGTTCACAAAAAGGTAAGGGAGGAGATTGAGAGCAAGGACAAAACGTTTACTGGCGGGAAGGGCGACGAAGGGGCTTGGGCACCTAACCTCGATAGTCTCCAAGCGATGGATGTGGTGTCACAATCATGTGAGCAGGTCAGCGAAGAAGTTGGGTTCGAAGTCAGACCGGCTCTAGACGTAGCAGCGAGCAGCCTCTACGATGAGGCCAAAAAGAAATACATTTACGAGCGTGAGGGAAAATCACGCGATGATGGGGAACAAATCGAATTTATTATTAATCTGATTAAGACACACAAGCTCGTTTATGTTGAGGACCCGTTACATGAGGAGGATTTTGATGGATTTGCAGAACTCGCACAGAAGGTAGGAAAGGACTGTCTGATATGCGGTGACGACCTCTTCGTGACGAACGTGGAGCGGATTCAGAAAGGTATAAAAGCAGGGGCAGCGAACGCCGTGCTAATAAAACCTAACCAGATAGGGACGCTCAGCGATACGCTCGCGGCAATCAAATTGGCGAAAAAACACAATTACGTCACTGCGATATCCCACCGTTCGGGAGAAACCGCTGACGAAACCATCGCTCACCTCGCCGTAGCGTGGGGATGTCCCCTCATAAAGACGGGTGCGGTTGGGGGCGAGCGCGTGGCTAAACTTAATGAATTAATCCGAATCGAAGAGGAGTTGGGGACAAAGGCGAAAATGAGGCGATTTAGATGAGTGCGGCCGAGTTTGGGGAAGGCATAGTAGGGCTAGTGGATTTCGACACTTATCTATCGAGTGGTGTTCACATAGGGACCCGGCAGAAGACGGGCGCGATGGCACCTTTCATCTACCGAGTCCGCCCAGATGGTCTCTACGTACTCGATGTGCGAAAGACCGATGAGCGGATATCTGCAGCTGGCAAATTTTTGGCGCGGTTCGACCCCCAAAAGGTAATAGTAGTTTCTGCGAGACAGTATGGGCAGCGCCCAGCGCAACGGTTTGGTGAGGTCACAAGGACGCGGTCGGTGGTGGGTAGATTTGTTCCCGGGACATTTACCAACCCACATTATAAGGGCTACATTGAGCCATCTGTGCTAATAGTCACCGATCCATTTGCAGATGAACAGCCATTACGCGAGGCGGCTCAAGTTGGAATTCCGGTCATTGGGTTATGCGACACAGACAATGAGACAGCGAATGTGGACTTGGTCATTCCAACGAACAACAAGGGGCGCAAGGCTCTCGCACTGGTGTACTGGCTTCTGGCCCGCCAAGTGCTCAGAGAACGGGGAGAACTCGCACCAGATGCGCCATTCGAGGTTCAAGTGGAGGAGTTTGAGACCAAGCCTGGAGGCGAATAGTTGAGGCCTCCAGTGGTTGCAGGACGATTCTACGCTGGAACCCAATCGGATCTTATTGAACAGATTGAGTGGTGCTACAACCATCGGCATGGACCAGGGAAGGTGCCTAAAGTGCAGGCAGGTCCTAGGCAATTGGTAGGTTTAGTTTCGCCCCACGCAGGTTATGTGTATTCTGGTCCGGTAGCTGCGCACGGTTTTGCTCGAATGGCCGAGGACGGTAAACCCAGTTCAATTGTGGTTTTGGGCCCAAATCATACAGGCGCAGGTTCAGGAGTGTCGATAATGACATCAGGCAAGTGGAGAACCCCTCTGGGGGAAGTACAAGTGGATAAGCAGTTAGGTGAGGCGATCAGGCAAGAATCTAGGATAATGGATGTAGATAGTGTTGCCCACGCAGATGAACATTCGCTCGAAGTTCAGCTTCCGTTTATCCAACATCTCTTTGGTGATAAGTTCAAAATCGTACCGATATGTATGATGATGCAGGATACAAAAACGAGCAAAGAGGTAGGGAACGCGATTGGCAAAGCCTCGACGGAAAAGGACGTAACAATTATCGCTTCAACTGATTTTACTCACTATGAGTCGCAACATTCAGCCACCACGAAGGATCGCAAGGCAATAGATAAAATCCTGGCACTCGATGCTGGGGGATTGATACGCACAGTCGAGGAGGAGTCAATCACTATGTGTGGTTACGGGCCAGTTTCAGCAATGTTACAGGCCGCAAAAAAACTTGGAGCAAAAAAGGCAAAGCTATTGAAATATGCAACCAGTGGAGAAACTGGAGCTCCCATGTCACAAGTTGTCGGATACGGTTCAATTGCTGTATTGAGGTGATTGAGGTGCGACCGTTGATTGTGAAACTAGGTGGGAGTGTCATCACGGATAAGAGTAGACCCTTTGTGGTCAAGCGGGCGACCCTCAGACGGCTTGCTCGCGAGTTAGCGGTTGTGAAAAAGCCATTGATTATCGTGCATGGAGGGGGCTCGTTTGGACACCCAGTAGCATCAAAGTATGGAATAGCGGATGGTTACAAAAATAAGAGACAATTAATGGGGCTATCCCGTACCCACCGAGCTATGGAGAGATTAAATGCAAGCGTGATTGAAGCCCTTCAGGAAGCAGGCATCTCAGCGATTGCGGTGCAACCTTCAGCTTGTGCAGTAGTCAACAGAGGGCAAATCCAGTCAATGGAGCTTTTACCCATCCGAAAACTACTCAAGCTCGGGTTAGTCCCAGTCTTGTACGGGGATGCAGTACCAGATTTGAGCAAGGGGATGAGCATTCTCTCAGGAGACCAAATTGTGGCCTACCTTGCGCAGGAGCTAAAAGCTTCTCGCGTCGTTCTGGGTGCAGATGTTGATGGTGTATATACAGCAAATCCGAAAAAGAACAAAAGCGCCAAACTCGTGCGAAGGATAACTCCTGCAGATGTAAAACTCGTTGCATCGCTCGGTACAGGAGAAGGAAAAGATGTTACGGGTGGGATGGAAAATAAGGTCAGAGAGCTATTGGAACTCGCTAAGCGAGGTGCAGAGGCAGAGATTGTGAATGCAACGAGACCGGGAGTTTTAAAAAGAGCAGTTCAAGGTAAACGAGGACTTGGCACTGTAGTGGGGAGGTAGTAAAATGAGCAGAAAAACCGAAGACAGGAAGCTCGATCATTTGAACATATGCCTAAAAGAAGACATCGAAACAATGTTCAAAACCACTGGATTTGGGGATGTTGACCTAGTTCATGTCGCGCTTCCAGAGTTAGACCTTGAGGAGATAAATCTGCGGACCTCCTTTCTAGGGGCCAAACTAAAGGCACCTATACTAATATCCGCGATGACTGGCGGTAACCAGCGCGGAATGAAACTTAATCTAACACTGGCTTCAGCTGCTCAGAAACTCGGTTTGGCGTTCAGCGTCGGCAGTCAAAGGGCAGCGATAGAGGATTCTAAGTTGGCGCGAACCTACAAGGTAAGAAGCGTCGCTCCTGATGTGTTTCTTATAGGGAACTTGGGTGTACCTCAGTTTACCCAAGGTTATGGGGTGGCGGAGGCGCGCAAGGCGGGCGAGATGATGAATGCTGATGCGCTCTCAGTCCACATGAACCCGCTACAGGAGCTCGTGCAACCTGAAGGTGAGCCCAAGTATCGTGGTGGTTTAGCCAAGTTTGCAGAGATTTGCAGAGGGCTGGATGTACCAGTGATAGCCAAAGAGACCGGCAGCGGAGTGAGCGCAGAAGTTGCGAAGAAACTAGTTCGGGCAGGTGCGGCGGCCATAGATGTCGGCGGAGCAGGGGGCACCTCTTGGGCAGGGGTCGAAACGTTAAGGGCTAAAAAGCGTTCTTGTTTAGGGATTACCTTTTGGGATTGGGGAATACCAACGGCTGTGTGTACTGCAGAGGTGACGACAGCAGTCAGAGTACCAGTCATCTCTAGCGGAGGGATACGCTCTGGTTTAGACGCGGCGAAAGCATTGGCGTTGGGGGCAGATCTCGTAGGCGTGGCATTACCTGCTCTCCGCGTTGCCTCGTTAGGTAAAAAAGCAGTAGTCGAGTTTCTCAGTGATTTTATGACTGAGCTAAAAGCTGCGA
>JAUWXD010000094.1 GCA_030616505.1 Hadesarchaea archaeon | reverse complement strand
GTGAGGTTCAGGAGCCAGTCGTCGGTATCTTTATGGAGTAGACGCTCGGCCCAGGAGACTATACGGGCGATAGAGCGGCCGATTCGGGAGGGTTTGGCGTTATAGACGTCAAAAACGTGGCCGTGCTCGATGTGAACGGTAGAAGATTCCCAGTATCTGTTGAGTAGTTTTCCAAAAATCCAGTCATGATTTCCGGGTAGGAGCGTGAGGTTTTTAAGTGAGTGCATGGTTTTTATAACTTTCTCGTTGTAGTAGATTATTTTGGTCGCGTCGGCTTGTATGTCGTCAAAAATATCTCCAGCTCCAATGATGTGGTACTTTTGGGGAGCAGAGAAACGGCGAAGGAAAGATATGAGAGTTTTAGGGTGGTGGAAGTCGTTAGCTTTGCTGTTATCGCATAAGTGAGTGTCGGAGAAAACGATTAAAGTTTTATTTGGGTTAGAGTTAGACATGGTGGTTTATGGTGGTGATCATTCAGGTAATTGTTGTTCAAGTCGTTTTTCTCTATCGGCGGCTGATTCTATTTCTGCCTGGTGGAAGATATCCATTTTATTAGTAGGCATTGTTGTGATGTTAGGGTCTGCTTGCATGCGTTTGATTTCAATGTCGACGATAGAATCGATACACTGCCTTGCTTTATTGTGGATGGCGTTATCTAGCCATTCTTGGAGTGATAAGATATCCCACTCGAGAGCTTTCTTGTCGTCGTCGGTTATTGATATTGTATAGTTGGGCATGGTGGCCTCCTATGTGAGTTTAGTGATGTGTAGGAAAGTTTTCGCTGCGTCGAAGTTAATGTTTTTTGAAACACCAAAATCCTGGTATACGCGAATATCAAAGAAGTCATTAGCAGAAAATGATACAGGAGTAGATATATGTAGTGTGATGGCTTTGGTTGAGGCTGTGTGGAAGTAATTGACTTTATAACTAGCTCCGTTTTTGTAAATATAGATTGAGGGGCGTTTGTCTGTAATGGAGTTGGTAAACATAATTGATGCGCTTATGATGGCGCTGCCTGCTTTTGCGGCGGTCCAATGGTAGTTGGTGGTTGGGTCAAACTCGTTTTGTATGTCGATTTGCTCGCTGTTAAACTGGATTTTAGTCAAAGTTGCGTGATCTATGGTTTGAGTGGATGCGCTTCTAAACACTTGAATGCGTGATTGTTTTTCTAGGGTGAGGATCCCGAGATTATCGAGATCGAAAGCTTGAGCTCCGGCGGTGTGCATGCGGACGTGATCTTCGTCTGTTGATTCTTCTGTGTCGACTTTGGTGTCTGTGTCGGCGTCTTGTATTTTGGAGCTGCCGGCATCGAGACGGGCTTTTACTGTTGCAAAGTCGCCTTTAGGGAGGGTGCCGAGCTCTGCTTGGAGTGCGATCATTTCTTCTTTAAGTGAATTAGCAACCCATGCCTCGACATCCGAAATGTCGTCAGTTTGGTTGGGGTAATTTTCTGCGTTGAGTATAGCAGTAGGATAAACTGGCCAGTCTGTATAATGAGCCATCTACCAACCTGTGAGTTGCGCGCGGTGCCATGAATCGGTGTCGTAGCAAGCGTAGAAATAGTCGGTGTCATATGCTATTTGGTCGGGTTCTCCGGCGCTGGTGGGGTAAGTTGGGACAGAAGCCCAAAGCGCGGAGGGTTTAAGGGATCCGTCGGCTTGTAGAGATACGGAAAGTCTGGTTGTGAGATCTGCGGCGTTTGCTTTTGGTAGAGTGCCTAGCTCTTTTTGAACAGCCATCATCTCGTCTCGGAGAGCATTTACTAGCCATGCTTCTACCCAAACGACATCGTCAACACTGGTTGGGTAGTCAGTGAGGTTGAGTAATTTGGTAGGGTAGTTTGGGTAGTCGGTGTAGTGGGTCATGTTGGTTCCTTGTAGTTAGTTGTGAGATCTCAGTGTAGATTATAAGGGAAAGGAGAGAGAGAAGTCAAGGTGTTTTGTTTTGTGGGCGTTCGGGGTTGTGGATGTCTGGACGAAAGAAAGGGAGATGGCTGGTATGGGTAGGGGACGTATGAATGGTGCGGTGGTTTTCTCTGGGACGCGGGCGTCTCCCCGGAGGGGAGACAATGGAGGGAATAAGGACACACACAGTAGAGTGCAACGGCGAGGGGGTTAAGGGCTTAAAGGTGGATGGATTGGGCGGAGGGGTAGCTTGTCCCCCTCCCGTTTTGCGTGGAAAGTAGTGCGTTGGTGGACGCCAGCCGAGGGCAAGAGAACGGTAAGCGCGATAATGAACGTTGGGCAGACAAAAGACCTGGTTTTTTATAATGAGGCGGTGTACATGTTTTAGTGTGTGTCCGAATGAACCTGGGGCGGCAAAGCCGCCCCAGCCTTGAAAGAGAAAGTAGTTGGGAAGGTAGAGGGGCGAGTGGATGAACAGAGCATGGGCGGAGAGTAGCCCCGAAGGGGCAAACGACGGCCAGCGGTTGGAGGTAGGAATTGGGTGTGTGTATCTGGAATTCTAGAGTCTGTGTGTCTTTGTTTTTTTTGAGGGTGCGAGTCTATGTCAATTTAATTGGCGAGGCGGGGAGTAATTGGGAGCGTGCGCGAGAGCTGGGGTGGAAAACGGGAGAGGGTATGGCCTAGTGAGGAGCTGAGACAGGAGACCCGCGCGCTTTTTGCGCGCGGCGAGTGCCATGCTTCAGGAGTTGTTTTTGGTTTTGGTTAGCAGGACAGGAGTCCTGTCGAGGGTACACCCGCACCTTTGTCTTGTGTGTTTAGAGAAGGGGACAGCGGGGAGTGAAACGACTCGTGATCCCCTTCTCGTTTTTTGTTTGTGAACTAGGCGACATACTTAATGAGCGAAGCGAGCGTGTATTGTCGCCGTTGTTTGGTGTTTTTCTTTTATAATGCAGTGCGCCGAACGGAGTGAGGTGAGCAAGTGTTTTC
>JAUWXD010000009.1 GCA_030616505.1 Hadesarchaea archaeon | reverse complement strand
CCCGAGACGTCTATCTCCGAACCGATAATGGAAACCTGAGTATGGACGGTTATGGTGTCTTGAATGTGGACAAGCAGGGCAGAATATCTAGTTACGCTGGGTTTTTCCCGCCGTCATCCACTCCAGACATCCAAGAAACGTTGCTCATATTCTTTGATGTGGATGGCAACTGGGTGTCAGCATGGCTCATCGAAGGCGTCTCAGCCGAGATAACCGGTCGCCCCGTCCCAATGAGCGTGTACGTTTTCACAGGCAACATTGGAGATATAGACTACCTACAAATTGCTTTCACAAGTTCGAATGATTTGGTGAATGTTATCAAAATCAACCACGTGCCATCGCCAGTTTCTCCTGCCGATGGCGCAATGATAAACGACAACACACCAGAGTTCCAATGGTCAGGTGCGATTGGTGCCAGCAGATACGAGCTGCGGGTGGACGACGACGCGAACTTCTCTGCACCCGAGATTCAAGTGGACAACCTGGTCGACCCGACATACACTGCGATTGAAAATCTTCCCGATGGCAATTACTTCTGGCGGGTCGGGGCGTACGATTCCGAGAACGATTTACTCGGGTGGTCTGAAACCTCGGCCTTCACTATCGACACCCAGGCCCCAAGTCAGCCCCAACTTTCCGAGCCACAGGATAACGCTGAGCTTTCCACATTGGAGGCGACATTCAGGTGGACCGAACCAGAGCCAAACGTGACTTATGAAATCCAGATAGATGACGAAAACGGTTTCACCTCGCCATATGTGTACGATAACACTGGCATCACAGACAACTCCCATACCTACACCTTACCGATGAATGGTGTTTACTACTGGCACGTGCGAGCAACCGACGCGGCTGGTAACGCAAGCGAGTGGTCAAGCACCTTCACGCTTACCATCAGGGCACCGCCTCAGGCACCAACTCCAAGCTCGCCTGAGAACGGAACCTTCACAAATGACAATACGCTAGGTTTCGAGTGGACTGGAGGCAACGGCGATAATTACCGCCTGCTCGTCGACAACGACTCCGGCTTTTCATCGCCGGACGAAAACCGCATCCTCGCCTCATCTGTCACATCATACACAATCGCCGCAGAGAACTCCCTTTTGGATGGCGCCTATTATTGGAAAGTTGTAGCGATTGTTGGAGACAACGAGAATTCTTCCCCAGTCTGGATGTTCACCGTCGATACCATAGCACCCGAGGCCCCAGCACTTCACGCGCCGGAGAACGGGGTGGATACAGATGATAGTACCCCGACCTTGGAGTGGTTCCTCAGCCCCGACGCGGACAACTACCGCCTGATGGTCGATACCGAACCTGAGTTTGGTTCTCCCGATATCGACAAATGGCAAACAGAAAACACGTACACTCCACCGGTCGAACTTATCGACGGCGATTACTACTGGAAAGTCACCGCTGCAGATGCGGCCGGTAACGAAAACACGTCTGCGGCTTGGACCTTCAGGATAAGTGCAGGAGGATAGATATGCAGCGCCCGCGCGGAACCCGTGATCTAACAGGCGAGGAGCTCGTGAGCGTTCGTCACGTTACGCGCACCATGGGTGAACTATTCAAGCGCTACGGACACGACGAGGTAGAGACTCCGACATTCGAGCACCTGGAGGTCTTTACCAAGAAAAGCGGCGCGAACGTGGTGAAGCAGCTCTACGCTTTCAAGGACAAGTCTGGTCGCGATTTAGTTCTCCGCCCAGAACTAACCGCTCCTGTCGTTCGTCTCTATACTCAACAGCTGAGATCCGCACCAAAGCCTGTCAAGCTCTGTTACTTCGGAAACTGTTTCAGATACGAGGAACCTCAAGCGCAGCGGTGGCGACAGTTCCTGCAGGCCGGGGTCGAGATAATAGGTTCGGCGAGGCCCGAGGCGGATGCGGAGGTGGCAGCGCTCGCGGACAACGTGATGCGGGAACTTGGACTGAAGAACTATGAGTTCCGAGTCGGGCACATTCGACTGCTACGTGAGGTGCTCGCCCACACAGGTGTCGAAGGGAACGACCAAGATCCAGTCTTGAGGGCAATCGACAGTCGCGACGAGAAGCGAATCCAGGATGAGTTCAAGCGTGCGGGTGTTGGCAAGGACAAGAAGCTCCTCGGCGAGTTGATAAAATTGCGTGGCGGCGTGAAAGTGTTGGAGAAGGCGGAGTCTCTGCTCAAGGAGGTACCTCGCGCGGCGCAAGCGCTGAAGAATTTACGTGAAGTGATAGAGTGCATTAGTTCATATGGCGCGGAGACGTTCGTAATCGACCTTGGGATAGCTCGCGGGCTCGAGTACTACACAGGTTTTGTGTTCGAGTTCTACGTGGATGGTGTTCAGGTGGCTGGCGGCGGACGCTACGATACTTTGATAGAACTCTTGGGTGGAGATCCAACCCCTGCGGTAGGCGTTGGGTTCGGCGTCGACAGGATAGCAAATGTCATCCTGAAGCGCGGCATGATAAAACCGCGGGACCGGTTGGACTGTATGGTCCTGCCCGCGGACGAGAAGGTCATCGGGGAGTGTTTGAAAATAGCCGCGGAGCTGCGCGGGGCCGGTCTTTCCGTCGATGTCGACTTGATGGGACGAAAACTGGGCAAGGCCATAGCCCATGCAGATGCGTTGAAGGTGAAACGTGTGTTGGTCGTGGGGGCTAAGGATTTGAGTGAAGGGAAGGTAGCGCTCAGGGACATGGTGAGTGGAAAGCAGGAGCTCATCGCTCGAGATAAGATAGTGAAAAATCTAAAACCTGTGGCCTAATTTTTCAAAAACCTGTTTCATCAACAAGGAGTCCTGTTCGAGCACGGGAGACTCCGAAATCAGCGTGATATTCAACTTGCGCTTTAGGATCTCTCTCGCGAGCGGTTCGAAGGGAGGTTTGTCGTACTTGAGTGGCAGGTGGTGCTTCTCGTTTCCGTACCCTGGACTCTTCGCAGGAGTCCATTCCATCGAGGTGAAGTGTGAGTGTAGGTGTTTCAAATTGAGAGGCTCGAGCTTATCAAAAATTTCTGCGTAGTCGATTTTCCCCCCTGCTCTCGCATACAAATGGGCGAAATCTACGGCGGACCCACAGCCGCGGACTCGCTTGCAGAGCCGAACGATTTCATTCAGCGTGCCGAATGCACTGATTTTTCCAGTGGTCTCGTGCCCTAGTTTTACTCCCTTGATTCCCTTCGACTTCATCCGGTCTAGCATGTCTAGGCAGGCATCTTCGACCGCCTCGAACGCGGCATCAGGCGTCAACGATCCATAGTAGCCAGGGTGGAAGACCACGATGTGCGCTCCCATGTGGTAGGCCCGTTCTGCGGAGTCGAGGATTCGTTTCTTGGAAGCTTCGAGCTTCTCCTTATCTCCAGAGCAGAGGTTGACGAAGTACGGGCAGTGGACGGAGAGCAGGATTCCCAGCTCTTTCGCGAGCTTGCCCACCTCGTCCGCCATCTCGTTCTTCATGTATACCCCGCGGACGAATTCGATTTCCATCGAGTTCAGCCCCAGCTCGGAAACACATCGGAGACCATCCAAGGTGCCGTGGGCTTTGCTGGAAATCGGGACTCCTGCAGGGCCGAGGTAGATCATGTGATACCCAAAACTCTTATGGCGTAGTACAAAAATCTCTTGCGTTGGAGGGTCAGAATTGCTGAGCAGGTTTCGCGATCGTGCGGGGAACTTGATAAGACCGGCGGCTGAGGCAATCGCTCGGACAGGCATTAGTCCGAACACGTTGACTTTCATCGGCTTACCGGTGGGAATCCTCGCCGCGTTCTTCTTCGCGCGCGGGGATCAACTGCTGGCCGGAATAGTTCTCCTGATAGCAGGATTTTTCGACATCATAGACGGGGCCGTTGCCCGGGTTCTGGGACGGGAAACAGCTTTTGGGGGAGTGCTGGATTCTGTTGTCGATAGATACGTTGACTTTGTAATCTTCGCAGGAATCATCTACGCTTTCGTTTCCGGTGGGATTGCTCAAGTGGGTCTCCTCCCTGGTTGGGCGTGGTGTGTTTTGGCCATAGCAGGAAGTTTCATGGTCAGCTATATTCGCGCCCGTGCTGAAGCCGCAGGGTCGGGCAAGCTGGATGTTGGTATCGCAGAGCGCGCAGAGCGGCTCCTCATTTTGTCAATCGGAGCGTTGATTGGTTACACACAATACGCGGTGGTCATAATCGCGATCCTGACTCATCTAACAGTGCTGCAAAGATTGGTGGTGGCGAGGTTCCGTCTGCGTTAGCCGCATAGTCTAGCGCAAAAATCCTTCAGGCATTTGAGTCCTTCGCGAAGCAGCGCATCGCCCTTTTTCGTGATTTTATAATACTTGCGCGCGGGCTTCCCCCTCTGCTCCTTCCACTCAATCGTGACGTATCCCTTCCGTTGAAGGCGGTAGAGCACGACGTATGAGGTGACCGTGGCAGGCTTCCACCCGAAACGTTTCTGGACCTGCTGCCGTAGCTCGTACCCGTACATCGGGCGCTCCTTCAGCAGCTTCAGGAAGTACGGCCAGAGCATCTCCGCCGTGGTTTTCTTCTTAAGTCTCGCGACAGCAGTCAATGAAAACCCCTTCCCACTATGCCGCAAACCTTAAATAGCTTGTTTTGAGAGATATTTCCAAGATAGTAATAGCTCCAAAATGGAGATATATCGCATGGTGAATGTGGCAATCGTGGGTGTCGGCAACTGCGCCTCGTCGCTAGTGCAGGGCATCGAATACTACAAAAACGCGCGAGAGAACCAGTTCGTCCCAGGCCTCATGCACGTGAACTTCGGTGGCTACCACATCCGGGACGTAAAATTCGTAGCGGCTTTCGATATCGATGCGAACAAGGTGGGGAAGGACCTCTCAGAGGCCATCTTCGCCCCTCCGAACTGCACGGTCAAGTTCAGCGATGTTTCCAAGTCGGGAGTGGAGGTCATGAAAGGCCCCGTTCTGGATGGTCTCGGGAAATACCTGAAGCCAATTTTGCCCGTAGACTCGACACAAAATTCGGTTGATGTCTCAAAGGTGCTCAAGGATGTGAGCGCCGACGTCATGATAAGTTACCTGCCGGTGGGAAGTTACGAGGCTTCCCGGTATTATGCCGAACAAGCCATCAAAGCAGGGGTCGGTTACATAAATTGTATCCCCGAATTCATAGTTTCTGGCAAAGAGTGGGCCAAAAAGTTTGAAGACGCGAGGTTGCCGTGTGCCGGAGATGATATCAAATCCCAAGTTGGTGCCACGATTTTACACAGAACGCTCGCGAAGCTGCTGATCGACCGCGGTGTGAAGCTCGAGGAGAGTTACCAGCTAAACATCGGTGGAAATTCCGATTTCCTGAACATGCGCGAGGAAGAGCGCTTGAGTTCGAAGCGAGTTAGCAAGACGGAAGCAGTCGCGAGCCAGGTGCCTTACGAAGTGCCATTGAGGATAGGACCGAGCGACTATGTGCCTTTCCTGAACGATAACAAAGTGTGTTACGTCTACATGCGGGGGAAGAAGTTCGGCGATATCCCGCTCACTATAGATGTCAAACTGTCCGTCGAGGATTCGCCAAACAGCGCTGGTGTGGTGATTGACGCGATTCGGGCCGTGAAGCTCGCGCTCGACCGAAAGATAGGAGGCCCGCTCATAGGAGCCTCTGCTTATTTCTTCAAACATCCACCAATACAAATGTCGGACATGGACGCAAAACAGGCGGTCGAGGACTTCATCGCCGGAAAGAGGGAGAGGTAGATGATAGGAAGCAACGTCCTAGACATTGTGGTTGTCGGGCATGTGGCAATAGACACGAACAAGTTTCCCCAGGGAATAATTGAGAGCGCCATCGGGGGGGCGCCCACTTACACCGGCTTTGCGTTGGTCGCGTTGAGAAAAAAAGTAGGTGTTGTGTCAAAGATCGGCATTGATTTCACGGAACAGTTCCCACCCATTCATAGCAAACTCGGGTTGGACACGGAGGGCATCTTGGTGAGCGGGAAGCACACCACTACGTTCGAAAACATATATGATGAAAAAGGAAACCGCACCCAGCTGTGCAAGCACATCGCCCCTAAGATAGCTCCCGACGACATCCCTGCACTTTATCTAAAAGCCAATGGGTTCTACGTTTCTCCCCTCGCGAACGAAGTGACCCCTGAGACCTTAGAGAGGATCAAGAGCGACAACCTAGTGATGATGGATCCACAGGGACTCTTCAGAGAAATAGACAACGAAGGAAGGGTCTCCATCAATTCGAATGTCGACCTCAAACCGTTTTTGAAGCACGTGGACGTGGTGAAGCTTGGCAGGGATGAGGCAATAGCCATCAAGAAAGAGCCCAAGCAACTCCTGGAAGAACTCTGTAAGATGGGACCAAAGATCGCCATCCTCACTCAAAGCGAGAAGCCGGCGCTGGTATTGTCGAATGGAGAACTTCACGAGGTCAAAAGTTTGAAAGTGGAGGCCAAAGATGCCACTGGGGCGGGTGATGTGTTTGGTGGAGCTTTTCTGGTGAGATATATGGAAACCCACGACGTGATAGGGTCTACCAAGTTCGCCTCCGCCGCCGCAGGGTTGAAGATAAGGTATAAAGGACCTACGGGATATCCATCAGAAGGTGAAGTAATTGCCGCAATCCAGAAGTAATCCTAAACATCTGGCCATCGCGAATCCCGTACCGTTAGGGCTGATGGGATTTGGGATGACCACAGTGCTGCTCAGCATACACAACGTTGGAGCGATTCCCTTGAGCGGGATGATACTGGCGATGGGAATCTTCTACGGTGGGTTGGCGCAGATAATCGCGGGTTTGCTTGAGTTCAAAAACGGAAGCACGTTTGGAACTGTAGCGTTCTGCTCGTATGGCATGTTTTGGCTGTCTTTGGTAGCGCTGTTGGTGTTTCCAATGATGGGATGGGCTGGGACAGTGGACGCGACTTCAATGGGGGCTTACTTCGTGATGTGGGGAATATTCACCGCGTACATGTTCGTCGGCACCCTGAAAATGAGCCGAGGTCTGCAGGTGGTATTTCTGACTTTGGCCCTGCTCTTCTTCCTCCTAGCGGCGGCCGAGTTTACCGGGATTGCCGCGATAACAACCATTGCAGGGATCGAGGGCATCTTCTGCGGGGCTAGCGCGTTTTACGTCGCGTGTGCTCAAGTGCTGAACGGAATATATAAAAGGGCAGTGCTTCCTCTCTAAAAATTCAGTAAGTCCTCGCTATCAAAACTGAGGTATTGGCAGGTTTCGAACAGGCAGGACATGTACCTTTCGTTTGTTTACCGTTCAGCTCCTCGCCCAAAATGCTTCCTCCTGTCTTTTCCTCGAATGCCTGTCCACACGCTTCTTTCCCGCACCACGGTACCCGGACGATTCCCGCTCGAGCGCCCATCGCCTTTTTTATCTCCTCGATATTCTTGAGGTCTCGTATGTTGGCCGAGAAGGATTTCCAGGCGCGCGCATGCATGTCCCTGTTCATCTGCTCGAGGGTCTTCTTGACTTCCGATACCAATGATTTGAACGGAATTGTGGAACGTTCTCCGGTATCTCGCCTTATCGCCGTCACTTGTTTCTTTTCCACATCCTTTGGGCCTATTTCCAATCGGAGGGGAACACCATGTCGCTCCCATTCATAGAACTTTCGACCCGGACGGATGTCTCGCTCGTCTAACTTGACTCTGAATCCCGCCTTCTTCAGTTCCTCTGCTT
>JAUWXD010000084.1 GCA_030616505.1 Hadesarchaea archaeon | reverse complement strand
GGCCACTATCACACAATCTATGTCATCTCTTTTCACAGCCTCACGAAAATCTGTATGGTAATCGCACCCAATTTCTTGAGCTAATTTTGTGACGCGATTCTCATCGGCATCTACTAGGCAAGCTAGCCTAGCTCCAATTTTCCTCAGCGCATTTACCCTGCGACTCCCAAACCCACCACAGCCGACTACAGCAAAACTTAGTTTACCCGTAAATGTCACCTTTTGGCAGATGCTATCGTGTCTGCTACAAACTTTATTTGATCTTTGGTAAGCGTGTTGCCCGATGGTAAGTTTATCCCCTTCTTACCTAGCTCTTCCGCGACGGGGTATTTTTCGCCCTTGTACTGCTTTTCATAAATAGGCTGGATGTGGATTGGGTAAAATGTAGACCTTGTATCGATGCCCTTTTCCTTCAGGTATTTCATCAGTTTGTCCCTATCCATCCCGAACGAGTCGTCTACCAGCACCGTGTACATCCAGTAGACATTTTTCGCCCACAGGGCCTCGGGAGGTAGTGTTATCCCCTCGACATCCTTGAGCAACGAGTTGTAGAGCTTGGCGTTGCGCCTCCTGGTCTCCACCGACTTGTCGATCAGTTCCATCTGGGCGACACCTATGGCAGCTTGGAGGTTGGTCATCCGGTAGTTGAACCCGACGTGCCGATGGAAGAAGCGCTTTGGCTCAAATGCTTGATCACGAAGGAGTTTAGCCATTTCCAATATCTTTTCGTCGTTCGTCACTACCATACCGCCCTCGCCTGTCGTTATAATTTTGTTGGCATAGAAGCTGAAGCAGCCCACATCACCCAATGCACCGACCCGTTTTCCCTTGTGTTCGGCACCGTGAGCCTCAGCGGCGTCTTCAATAACGTGTAAATCGTGTTTTTCCGCTAACTCTAAAATAGGGTCCATGTCGCAAGGATGCCCGTAGGTGTGCATTACCATTATGGCCTTGGTCTTTCGGGTTATCTTCTCCTCAATCTTGGCCGGGTCGATGTTCCAAGTCGCTGATTCAGAATCTACCAGCACCGGCTTGGCCCCAGTATACGTGACAGGATTTACTGTAGCTATCATCGTAAAAGTTGGGATTATCACCTCGTCCCCGCTCTTTATCCCCAAGCTAGCTAGGGCAAGGTGTATGGCGGTAGTTCCATTGCAGGCGGCTATTCCGTACTTCGCACTGCAGTACTTGCTGAACTTTTCCTCAAACTCGGTGATGTACTTGCCCTTTGACGAAATCCAGTTGGTCTTAATGCAATCGGTAACATTTTTAAGTTCATTTTTGCCGAGCTTGGGTTCACACACCGGAATCATTTCTGGACCCCCACGACCGACCAGATGTCCTAATCTTATTACATTTTAAAGTTAACGTATCGGCCTAAAATGGCGGGCCCGCGGGGATTCGAACCCCGGATTTGCAGCTTAGAAGGCTGCCGCCTTATCCGGACTAGGCCACGGGCCCATCTTCTAAGTCTACCGAGGGTGATTTAATAGGTATAATCCAATAAATCACGAGACCTATGCCAAAGCTATTCGGAACTTTCGGGGTCCGCGGGGTCGTCAACACGCAACTTACCCCGCAGCTCGTCTTTGAACTAGGTCTGGCTCTAGCGACCCAGCTGAAAGGAAAGGGAAAGGTAGCCGTAGGGTACGACAGCCGGACCTCAAACCAGATGTTCGAACACGCCGTCGTCGCGGGCCTAACAGCAGGAGGTTGCGATGCCGTTAGGCTCGGCCTTGTACCTACTCCTCTCCTCTCCTTCGGTGCTCGGTACTTCTCTTGTGATGCCGGTATCGTCGTCACTGCTTCCCACAACCCGCCGCAGTACAACGGAGTCAAATTCTGGGACAAACACGGCGCAGGGTTTGAGCGCTGGCGCGAGCGGGAGATAGAAAAAATCTTAGACAATAAAAGAGGAAAGCTAGCAGACTGGCGGAAGATTGGACGTATGCGCGATGAAGACGTGATCGAGCCCTATCTCGACGCCGTGCTAAAGCAGGTTTCACCTATAAAGCGCAAGTTGAAGGTCGTCGTGGATTGTGGAAACGGAGCAGGGAGCGTCGTTACCCCTCGACTACTCCGCGAGCTCGGATGTAAGGTTGTGTCGATGAACTGCCAGATAGACGGCACATTTCCTGGGCGCCTTCTCGAACCCGTGCCAGAAAACCTAGGGGAGCTCGCCAAGACCGTGGTCGCCACTGGAGCGGACATTGGAATAGCCCACGACGGCGACGCTGACCGGACGATTATGGTTGACGAGCACGGGACGATACTAACCGGGGACCGTGTATTTGCAATCACTGCGTTACATCATCTCAAGGGGAAGAAACGTCCCAGAATCGTAACCACGGTGGCAACTAGCTCAGTCATGGATGATGTCGCTAAAAAACTCAATGGTAAGATTGTGCGAACAAAAGTAGGTGAACCTGAAATCATCGGTGAATATCGCAGGAAGGGAGGGGAGATAGGTGGTGAGGAAAACGGGGGTGTTTTCTTCTTCGACTGGCTTCTGTGCCGAGAAGGAATAATGACTGCAGTCAAGTTCCTAGAGATCATGGACCGTAGCAGGAAGAGTGTGTCCGAACTCAACGCGTCACTACCTCAGTATCATCAGGTCAAGAAAAGGATAGAGTGCCCGAGCAAACTCAAAGCGAAAGTCCTCAACAACTTGGCCAAACGCCTCGCTAAATACAAGCTGGACCGAACCGACGGCCTCCGTGTGATTTTCGACGACGGATGGCTTTTGGTGCGCCCTTCTGGAACCGAGCCTATATTCAGGTGTTTCGTGGAGGCAAAGACAGAAAAGCGGGCAAAGGAGCTCACGGTTTTAGGTATGAAAGAGCTGAAAGCAGCCATCAAACAGAGCAAGTAAAACCATATTTAATCTGAAGGTTTGTACTCCCCGACGATGTTTATCTCAGCGCCACACTTCGAGCACTTGTGATTTTTCAGCCCATACCGAACGATGTCGAACACGTAGCGCTCGATAAGAAGCTCTCCACAACTGGGGCAATACGTGTTGTCGTGAGAATGCCCAGGAACATTTCCTATGTACACATAACGAATCCCCTCTTCCTTCGCGATACTTACGGCGCGTTCAAGCTTCTCG
>JAUWXD010000092.1 GCA_030616505.1 Hadesarchaea archaeon | reverse complement strand
CTTAGTATCTTCGACGTTTCTGGAAGCAGTCCCTGCAATAAACAGGCTTGCCCTCGGTCGGCTTGAAGGGAACCTCGCACTCTGCTTTGCATTCAGAGCAGGTTGCCTTGTGCATCTCGCGCGGTCCGAACCTTCGCGGCCCACCGAATCTTCCACCGTATGCCATTTTATATTCTCCTTTTTTTTTCTGACACAACCTAAGAAACAGCTTCGCTGTTCCCGTAAGCTTTTCTTGAGAAAAGCTCGTCGTGTTCTTAGGGAAGTTGCCACAGGGTGCTTATAAAACAGGTGGTTCACTTTTAATTGTTGGGGCCGGTGGCGAAGTGGTATCGCGCTCGCTTCGCAAGCGAGAGGTCGCGGGTTCGAGTCCCGCCCGGTCCACCATTTAACTCGGTTACCTCTTTTGACACATGCGCAAGAAGTACTCGTGAAGCCGCGTGTCGGACGTGAGCTCAGGGTGAAACGCGACCGCCATCAAGTTTTTCTGGCGCACCCCGACGATTTTACCTTGGAACTCCGCTATGACTTCTGCGTCTCCTGAGACCTCTTTTACCGCAGGGGCTCGGATGAACACACAACGGAATGGTTCCTCGCCCAGAAGAGGGATTTTCAAGTCCACCTCAAATGACTCACGCTGCCGACCGAAGGCGTTCCGGATTACCGAGGTGTCCATTAGTTCCAACAGCGGCTGCCCGGTCCGCATCACCTGCTCGTCCCCGCGCTTCGCTAAGACAATTAATCCAGCGCAGGTCCCCAAGATTGGCACACCACTTTCCGCGAGCTGTCTGACCTGATCGAAGGTCCCAGTTCGCTGCATGAGCTTCCCTATCGTGGTGCTCTCTCCTCCAGGGATGATGACTCCGTCAACTCCCTCGAGCTGCTCGGGTCTGTTGATCCAGATTGCTTCGCCATTAATTCCTATTTTTTTCATCGTCCGCCTCGTCGCTCCCAAGTGCTCGCTCACTGCGCCCTGCAACCCGATAATCCCTACCTTCATGTTGGCACCAACCAAGTCACCTCTTAGTAGCTGAACATTTTTTAAAACACTTGCGTTAGTAGTTTTGGGACTTTGATGCTAGGTTATACGGAAAAGCTGCTGTACGTGGACTTGTCGAAAGGTTCAACCAAAGCACGTGAAATCCCCGAAAAACTCGCTAAGACATTTCTGGGCGGCAGGGGTCTTGGTGCAGCGCTCCTTCACAAAGAGGTCGATGCTTGAGTCAACCCGCTTTCTCCCGATAACGTTCTCATCCTTATGACTGGGCCGGCGACGGGATTACCCATACCGGCATGTGCACGTTGGAACGCAGTCACAAAATCCCCGCTTACCAACATGTATCTTTGTTCTTCGGCGGGGGGGTTCTTCGGGGCCGAGCTCAAGTTCGCCGGATTCGATGGGATAGTCGTCCGCGGCAGGGCTAAGAAACCGGTGTGGTTGAGCGTGATCGACGGAAAAGCCGAGCTTCACGATGCAGGAAAGATCTGGGGAACGAACGCCGAAGAGACAGAGATCGCGATTCAGAAGGAGTTGAAAGATAGGCGTGCAAGCGTCGCCTCCATCGGTCAAGCGGGAGAAAATTTGGTGAAGTTCGCGAGCATCCAAGTCAACCTCCATTCCTTGGGGAGAAGTGGATCGTTGGGCAGGGGCGGTGCGGGTGCGGTGATGGGTTTCAAACGACTCAAAGCCATCGCTGTCCGAGGACACGGCAAAGTAGAAGTCGCAGACGACGAGGGCCTGATGGTTCTAGCACGCGAGCTGGCGAAAGAGTTTAAACTGGACAAGTGGGGCACGCCATGGTTGGTGGATGAAATAGATAAGGGAGGGTTATTCCCGACCCGCAACTACCAACAGGGCACATTCGAGGGAGCCCAGCGAATAAATGCAAAAACAATGCGGAAGCAGTTGGTCAAACGCGACACAGCCTGTTATGCGTGTAAGATAGCCTGCGGCAAGTACAGCGTCGTCGCGGATGGTGAGTATAAGGGAACGTTCGTGGACGGACCGGAGTACGAAACGATTTGGGGCTTCGGTGCGCAATGCGGTATCGATCGTTTAGATGCTATAGCCGCCGCCAACATGTGGTGCGACCGCTATGGCCTTGACACGATATCTACCGGTAACGCGATTGGTTTCGCGATGGAGTGTTACGAGCGCGGGTTATTGTCGAAGGAAGATACCCAAGAACTGAAACTCAAGTTCGGAAATCACGAGGCGATGATAGAACTTATTCGGAAAATAGCGTTCCGAGAAGGATTGGGGGCCCTACTCTCCGAGGGCACACGCGCCGTAGCTGAAAAAATCGGGCGCGGGACCGAACATTTTGCGATACACGTCAAGGGGCTCGAGCTCCCAGCATACGACCCACGAGGTGCTTGGGGGATGGCCCTCGCATACGCCACCGCGTGCCGAGGGGGCTGTCACCTCAAGGCATGGACGGTTGGGAAGGAAGTCATAACTCCCAGCTACGACCGCTTTTCAACAGAGGGCAAGGCGAAATTGGTGATTGACCTCCAAAACAAGCGTGCGGTAGAAGACTCGCTGGGCGTGTGCGCTTCCGGTGGCGATGCAATAGGTCCAGAAGAGATGGTTCGGATTTTAGCGATTACGGCCGGATGGAATTTCAATACCAAGGAGCTGTTGAAAGCCGGCGAGCGCATTTACAACCTTGAGCGCCTGATTGCAGTGAGGGATGGAATTTCTCGAAAGGATGACACTTTACCACCTCGACTGTTGGAGGAAGCGCTACCCAACCTCAAGGGATCGAAGATAGGGAAGGAGAGC
Source organism: Hadesarchaea archaeon (assembly GCA_030616505.1). Next base: position 132 of record JAUWXD010000092.1, on the reverse strand, counting down.
TTTGACAGGATGTTGGACGAGTACTATTCGATTAGAGGTTGGGATAAAGATGGAAAACCTACCTCTGAAAAACTGAAAGAGCTTGGCTTGCCCGAGTTGTCGTAATTTTTCTTGTGAATATCCAATTTGTCG
>JAUWXD010000045.1 GCA_030616505.1 Hadesarchaea archaeon | reverse complement strand
CTGAATCTAGCACGTTAGTAAGCGAGATTTGTGAAGTTAATGGGATAGCACGCCTAGCTCCCCCAGTTAAGGTAAGCCTGGGCCAAACCTTCACGGTTAAATGGAAGGTGGTGAACGACTTCCCGTACAGGGTCGAGAACGTGGCGGTCTATTCTTACGTCTACCTCTACGAGTGGCAGACTGGTGCTCTAACCTGCTATAACGTCGGCGGCTGGGTTGCCAATAGAGAATACATAGATCTCGAGGCGGGCGAAACCAAGGAGCTCGTCCAGACGATAACCATAAGGTCGGATGTCGAGCCCTCCACCGAGACGAGGCTTAGGGTGAGAGCTATGTACGAGAACGTGGGTTACGATGCCACCCAGGATATAACCGTTGTTGGACCCGCACCCCTCGTGAGCGAGATAATCGATGCCCCGCGAGAGGCCTACCTCGGCGAAACGTTTACCGTAACTTGGAGGGTAACGAACAACTTACCGACCTCGGCCGAGGACTTCGGCGCCTACTCATACGTCTATCTTTACGTGCCGGGAGGTTACCCCATCAGCTATAACGTCGGCGGTTGGGTTGCCAATAGAGAGTTCATAAGCCTCCAGCCGGGCGAGACGAGAATTCTGTCCCAGAGCATAACGATAAGGGATGACCTAGAGCCGTCTCAGGAGACCAAGCTCAGGGTAAGAGCGAAGTATGACTATGTAAACTACGACGACACGTGGAACATAATTATACTACGACCAATTGAGGCGACGATTCACATAGATCCAGATGAACTCGACCTAGCTAGCCAAGGCACATGGGTAACCTGCTACATCGAGCTGCCCGAGGGCTACAACGTTGAAAATATCGACATCGGCACGGTCGTGCTCAGAAAGCAGCTCAGCACGGTGACGGCGGGGGCTTGGCCTTGGGAGATAGGTGATTATGATAAGGATGGCGTGCCGGATCTCATGGTAAAGTTCGACCGCTCCGCAGTCATAGCCCTGCTCGAGCCGGGTTTGAACGAGCTTCGGGTGACAGGCAAGGTCGATGACGTGGGGTTCGCTGGGTCCGCATTCATCACGGCGATCAGCGGTTAATAGCAACAGACCGTAACTTAACGCCATATTCGGTATCTTTCTCGTGTCGTTGATCTGGATGATTTTCGCCTCTTAGATGTAATATCTGAGGGTTTCCTTCAGAACCCTGAGCATCTCAGCTATTCCTCGAGAGAGTGCCAATTTGTCAACTCTCTACCCCTATTAGAATCCGAGAGGCCCTCAGCCAAAAATTCGGTTGGAGGGTGGTTATTCGAGCATTAATCGAGTAAGTGCTAGGAGAACTTCCCACTATCGGATTTTTTATTTTTATGGTATCGGATAAGATAGTTAGGAGTACCCGTTGTTATCATGGAGCGAGCTCGATGAGCAAGCACAACATCGAAAAAGCACAGGTTCGTGTTAATTCTATATGCGATGACTTTGCCAACTTGGGATACGTAGAGCTCCCTTACCCAAAAGTTGTGCGTGAATCCAGCGAAATTCCCGAGCTTCGTTCAGATCTAGAAAGGGAGGGGTTTGAATTCAGAGGGGCTGGTTACTTCCCCTTGTTGGACAAAATTTACCTCATGTTGAACCTCATCGAATCCCGTGGGGAGGAGCTGAGACGCACAATTTACCACGAACTGCTTCACCAAGTTATGTACCGCAAACTAATGGAAAATGGATGTTGCTTTAGTTATTTTAGTTGCAAAAAATTAGCTTTCAGGTGGCAACAACGGCGGATGAGAATAGCCTTTTTGATGTGGGCAAATTTGTTGTTCGAACACTTCAGTGATATTGTTATCGAGAGCACATTAGAGGAGAAGGGGGTCAAGCAGCGTGAAATAGCGATCTCGGCTGATGATATGCAAATACTAAAAGCATGGGCTTTAGGGCCAATCGAGGTACATCCTAATAATGAAGACAAAATTTTTTTCTTGAGTCAAGACTTTGGCCAAGAGCTCCTAACTATGTTTTGGCTCATAGAGGGAGTTGAAGTCTATGGTCACGCTTTGTTTGGCGATAAACTGTACGAGAACACCTTTCATAAAACGGCGCCAAGGTTCTTCCATCAGTTGCGAGAAATTTTTCAAGGATTAAGCGTGGAGGTTTCAAGCCAAACGATTGTGGAGCATTTTAGAAATCTGTGTGATATTGCAGCGTTAGAAATAGATTATGACTACATATGGCGCGATGAAATTATAGGCCGAGAGCCAGAATCAGAGAAAGTTATGTGTCCATTCATCCTTGGGCTAAAGTTAGACAGAATCAATGAGATATTAAAGAGCTTTTTAAATGAAGGCAAGTATTAAGGGATTGCTAGAGGACGCCCCTGCTAACTACCATTGCTAAAAGGGAAAAGAAAACGATCAAGTATGGATTTCTAGTTACCTTGTAAAAGATAATCAACCCAACCGCCCCGCCAACGATGGCATCTATTGGTCTTAAATTTTCAAAAATAAAATCTAGATAATCCGGCACAGCGATTCCCCTCCGCCTAACCCTGGCTCCTAGGTGCGAATAAAAGTATGTTTACAATGTTAACAATGTTAACGGGAAGGACTGAATGAAAAAACGCCAGCTGAGGCTGCAAATCTACCACTACAACTAGGATAACAAAATTATCTAACTTATTTGGAGAATTAAATCACGTGCTTGGAATTATCTAAGGGCTCTTATATCTTAATTTGATTGGAGCGACCTTTGGATCTTCAGTGGGATCGTATTCTGGAATCAGAAGAGCAACTTCTTCTCCCTTCAGCTCAGTGAAATACTTTGGTGTCCTTTCTCTTGTTTGAATTTCCAATGCTATCGAAGGTGATAACAAGGTGAACAGCAATGTGAGTAGTGCCGGGGAAACAACCTTACGATATTTTATTAATAGTCCAACACCGCCGATAGCACCTATAGCGACTAGTACTTTCTTCAACGAGCTAGCTTTTCCCCAAAAATTTCTGAACTTTTCTATCGACATTTCTAAAATTTCTTTCCACGTTTTTCCTGTTAGTTTCAACACATATTCTCCAAAATCGGGCGGAGCAATCAACCCCCCATATACACCAAAGAAAAGCGTACTATCAGTAGAAAATAACGGCCTTTCGATAAGTGCATTTGGGATCACGAAGCGATAATCTGAGATTCTTACAGCTGGATTTGATAATTCCTGATCCTCGGGGGAAGTTCCCGGATGAGTTAGAATATCTCGCAAGGAATCTACTTCTATTTTTGGATGAGTATGGAACTCCATTGGAATGCAAAGAGCATCGAAACAAAAACTTAATGCTTTTTTGTACTCTTCCGGATCTTCTTGATAAGAAATCTCTGGCCGACTCGAGATATTTTTGATAAATGCAACGTCATGATTAATAAGATACCCTTCACCATTTCTCAAAGCTGGTTTACAAAGTAGAATACCACCTGTTTCATAGCGATCATGATATGATTTCAAAAGTTTATCGCAAGAAGCTTTTGTCAGAACGATGTAAAACGGCGTCTGAAGGTAGAAACAAATATTTCCTAAACTGTCATACGTGCTAGCTAGCATTCCATTATTGATCAAATTCTGAATCAAGCCTTTTCCGTGATTAGAGATTAGCTCGTTCATTTTGATGACAATGAGAAATTAATTGACATATTGGTACCAACAATTTCTTCACCTCACTCGGTCCTCATAGTCTTAGAGCGCTACTCGATTTTAAGGCATCGGGTTAATAATGTTTGTTGGTAGGGGTACCAATGCGAGTGAGTTGTGTCAGGGGTAGGCCCAAATTGGTTGGAAAGGGCATTTACAGGCAGGTGTTTAAAGTTAGAAATCTTGCGTTAAAAATTGAGAAAAGTCGTGGTAAGGGGATCGAGGAGCTGCAGCGGAGGGCGACGGCGATAGATTCCCACCAACAGAAGATCAGGCGGGAGCTAACCTTTCTACCGGCATATTACGGGACAATTTTGGCAGAGCTCAGGGATGGCAGCGCCCCCTCTCGGGTGATAATCACTTTCCACGAGTACGTGGGCCCCCTCCCCGCCTATTCGATTGAGACGCTGAGGGCGATCTTCGGCTTGATCGGAAAGGCAAGCGAAAAAGGCTACGTGCTCGATATAAAGCCATCAAACTTCGGCAGGAAGGGTAAGAGAGTTCTCTATCTAGATGAATATGGTATCGGGAAAGGACCATTGCCCCCAGATGTGCTCGAGGATCTCAGCAAATTTGTCCGGTTCGCGCTTGGGAAGTTAACGATAAAACGAGCCGGTTGAACCTTACTTCCTTGCAAGGGGCCCAAGTTCCTTGACCACACACTCGACGGTTGCGGCAGCGCTCCCGAGATATTTCCGCGGGTCTACTAGTTTTTCGATCTCCCTCTCCGGGATGTATCGTGTTACCCCACGCTCTCGACGCAGCACCACTGCAAAGGGGATGTTGTTGCGCACCGAGCTCGAGCTACACTTCCTCAGCAAGGCGTGGGCTTCCTGGCGGTTCATTCCTCGCCGGGTGAGCTCGATCATCACCGCCTCTGCCATGTTCAACCCGCGGGTCAGTTCGAGATTGCGCTTCATTTGTTTTGGGAACACAAGGAGGTTGTCGAGCACGTAGAGAGATGTCTTGAGCATTTCGTCGGCCAGCAGGAAGCACTCGGGCAAGAGCACCCGTTCGCACGAAGAGTTTGTCAGATCCCGCTCGTGTTCGATGACGATGTTCTCGAGCCCCGCCTGCACGTTCGCGCGTAGCACCCTAGCGAG
>JAUWXD010000095.1 GCA_030616505.1 Hadesarchaea archaeon | reverse complement strand
TTTGAAACGAGTGTCAGCCTGATTTTTCTTTTTCCCTGAGCCATCGTTTTCTTATCTTTTGAGCGAGCTTCCCGTCTTCAACAACGAGAGCGCCCCGATATCCACACTCTTGACAGTCGTAGACGGACCAAAGTTGGGGAAGACCCGAAGCACACATCAGTTTAGTGGAACCACATTTAGGACAATGCCGTTGCCCGTTTTTGATTCCCAATTCTTTCACTCCAGGGTAAGATCAAATTTTGAGAAGTTGAACACTGGGCTTTCCTTCATCAGGAATTAATATTTCGGCTGCGAACCCCTTGTTTATTGGTCCTGGATTGACGATTAACGTTCGCCCAAGTTCATCGGTACCTCGAGCTTCGTGTACGTGGCCGCAGATAGAAATCAAAGGTTGTTTTTGCTCGATGAACTGTCGGATGCTTTTGCTTCCAACATGGATCCCTGCTTTGATTTCATCAAGTTTTGTTCCGTGAGGTGGAGCATGAGTAACAAGTATCCATTTTTCGTTCCCATTGTAAGGGATGGCAGCTAGCTCCTCTTGGATTTCCACCTCGGTGAGTTCGAAAGGCGTGTTAAATGGCGTGAGATTGGATCCCCCAAACCCACAAAAGGTGATATCTCCAGATTTCTCGCATTTCCCGTGGAGGTTCGCACCGTGTTTGTCGAGCACTTTTAGGATTGGTTTAGGATCACAGTTCCCAGGTACTGCGAATATGGGTACATTTGCTGTTGATTTGGCCCGTTTCAACAAGCTCTCGGCTACCTCCGGAGGGCCAAATTGGGTCAGGTCACCACTCAGAACTAGGCAGTCATATCCCCTCTCAAGGAATTTGGAGAGGTTACTTTCGGCGTTGGAGGTCCCATGGAAATCTGTCGCAGCTAAAATTTTCAATAGCCCACCGTGGTTATAGGATGTACCACCTATTAAAATGGTTTTGGGTGGGGGAAGTGATTAGACAATTAGTGGAAAAATACAGGGACAAAGAATTGACCACCAAGATAGTCAGCGCCATACGCGAGCTCATGCCCAACAGACATGTGAAGTTTGTCCACGTTTGCGGCTCACATGAACAAACGATTACCCGTTTTGGGCTCAGGTCGCTACTCCCAGACAATTTAGAGGTATTTAGCGGGCCAGGATGCCCAGTATGTTGTACGCCAGTCACCGAAATCGATGAAGCTATTGAACTTGCAGGACAGGGCGTTTTGATTACTACTTTCGGGGACATGCTTCACGTACCTGGGACCAAAAACTCGTTGTCAGGAGCAAAGACAGATGGTGCCGATGTTCGAATCGTCTACAGTGTGGTCGATGCGGTTGAAATAGCGCGTCGAAATCCCGAACAGGAGGTCGCACATATTGCAATAGGTTTCGAAACTACCGCCCCATCGACAGCCGCCGAGGTGTTTCGAGGACCACCCAAGAACTTCAGCTTGCTCACCTGTCACCGTCTTATTCCTCCGGCAATGGAATTTTTGCTGGCATCTGGTGAAACGACCATAGACGGTTTTATCTGCCCAGGGCATGTGTCGACCGTAATCGGTTCTAAGCCCTACGCGCCGCTCTCGGAACGCTACAAGGTGCCCCAGGTAATTACGGGATTCGAACCCGTCGACGTTCTCTTAGGGATATGGATGTTGCTGAAGCAGCTACGTGATAGGAGGCATGAGGTCGAGATCGAATACGCCCGTTCGGTTCGCCCAGAGGGAAATGTAATCGCACAGGAGAAGATGCACAAGGTGTTCGAGGTTGTGGACAAGCGGTGGCGCGGATTCCCAGCAGTGCCAAAATCGGCATTTGAGCTCAAGCAGGAATTCGAAAACTATGACGCACGCAAAAAGTTTGACGTTCGGGTTATAGATTCCATGGAGTTCGCAAAAGGGTGTAGGTGTGGGGAAGTCCTGAGAGGGGTGATCTACCCGAACGAATGCCCACTTTTTGGCAAAACATGCACCCAGGAGCACCCGATTGGACCATGTGCGGTTACTAGTGAGGGCGCCTGCAATGTAGCAATGAAGCATGGAAAATTTTAAATCGGTTATCCCCCGTTCAAGCACCGATAATCCCGTAACTAAAATAGGCAAAAACGCTTTTTGTTCGGCGCGTAGTGCAAAAATTATGTATATACTACGAATTTAGAGCATAAATCTAGTCTAAAAGTTGATTATAGATAATTTAACCGTATTTTTCTTGATTTTAGGGAAATTTTTTATATAACTTCTTGACAAATTAGCGTGTTTCAGGTGGTTAGTTGGTTGCAGCTAAGAGAATAGTGGCGGAACTCATTAGCCTAGCCAGCAAGAACGGCAGGCGAGAGCTTCCTGAGCTGGAGTCCAAGCAGTTACTTGCAGCGTGGGGCGTGCCAGTCAACCGAACAGAGCTCGCGAGGGACATAGGTGAGGCAATTAAGGTCGCGCGCGAGGTTCACTACCCAGTGGTGATAAAAGTGGTTTCTCCAGACATTCCGAAAAAGGGCGAGGCAAAAGTCGTCAAGGTTGGGATTAGTTCTGAAATAGAGCTTCGCCAGGCCTTTGGTGAAGTAGTTAACAACGCTCGGGAGTACAAACCTAACGCAGACATCATCGGCGTGACAGTACAAGACTATCTCCCGCCAGCTCGTGAGGTCATCGTAGGTGCCCTGCAGGATCCATCATTTGGAGCCACAGTGCGTTTTAGTTTGGCAGGATTTTGGGCGGATGTGCTCGATGACTTCAGTTTCAGACTTGCCCCGCTCAGCGCAGAAGATGCGCTCGAGATGATTCAGGAAGTCAAAGGTTATCCTGTACTCGAAGGAATTCGTGGGGAATCCTATGCAGATGTGAATGCTCTTGTTGACATCATTCAAAAAGTCGGACAGCTTGTGCATG
>JAUWXD010000077.1 GCA_030616505.1 Hadesarchaea archaeon | reverse complement strand
CTAATCTCTCCTTCATCTTTTCATACGTTTATCTCTTTTTACATCTAAAAGACTTACTCGCCCCAGTTGCGCCCACGGTTTTAAGCCCTGAAATCTGAGTGGTTTGTGGAGTTAGATGAGGATCGGAAACCGTGGGTTGGGTACGGGAGCCATAATAGGAATAGCTTTGGTTTCGCTGATGTTGCTAGCGATGCCCTCGGTGGTCGGGGCGGTAGGAGAACAGAGAGTTGAAGAAACAGATCCATCATTCGTTTGGACGGAGATTGCCTCGGACAATTGGGCCTCTATGACTAATGATCTATATGAAGAGCTAACTGGTACGCCCGGTAACATTAGCGGAGGGACGATGAAAATGGCAACCGTTGGTACTGGTCCCGGTACCAAGGTGGACATAACGTTTACCGGGATGGGAGTTGCATTGATTTATACGACTACTGATCACGGGGGGATAGCAACCGTTGAAATCGACAATGTTTCTTACGACAATATTGATTTTTACTCTTCCGACGTTACTTTTCAAGTCAAAGAAGTCATAGCAACAGATTTGGATAACACGCAACATGTTCTGACGATTACCCGTTCAGGTACGAAGAATCCCGCATCTGGTCATTATCACCTCCTTGTCGATGCAGTCGATGTATATACCCAACCTCCGGCAACATTTAGCAATTTTGTGATAAGCCCCGCCACGGTTGAGCTGGGCCAGCCTGTCACGATTACGGCTGATGTCACGAACACCAGTGGTCTCGAGGGCACTTACACTGTGACATTAAAAATCGACGGCGCAGCGGTAGAAAACAAAGATGTCACGGTGGCCGGTGGGGCGACGGAAAGTGTATCTTTCACGGTGAGTAAAAACACGACGGGAACATATCAGGTAGCGGTTGATAGTCAGACCGGCTCCTTCACGGTTTCCGAGGCAGCGGCTGAGCCCACTGGGGTTTCCGAGCCCCCAATCTTGTGGGTTGCGGTTGTTGTAGTTGTGGCGGCAATTGGTGCTTTACTGTTCGTTAAAAAGAGGAAGTAGTTTAAAGAAGTCTAAGAACTTTAACCGTGAAGCTTAAATTAGAAGCTCTTGAATCATTAAAGATGCTTCGTTTGAATCATCTCAGTAAGCCAAGGCTCAAGCGGCCTGTATTGATTGCCGGTTTGCCAGGTATTGCAAATATAGGTAAACTTGCGGCCGAATATTTAATCCACAAGCTTAACGCAGTGAAGTTTGTCGAGCTATATTCTGAGCACTTCCCTGAATGGGCTGTTCAAGAGAACGGCGCGCTCAAAACACTCAAAATGGATTTTTTCCATGCCAGACCTCCAAAGCTGAGCCACGATTTGGTCTTAGCGACTGCAGATGCTCAAGCAGCTACACCTATGGGGCAGTACGTGCTCACAGGGGATATCTTGGACTTTGCGGAGAAACAAAGGATAGAGACCGTGGTCACAATGGCGGCCTATGTGCTTTCTCCGAACGAGACCCACGGCAGAAAGGTGGTCGGGGCAGCTTCCGACCCTGGAACGACGAAGTTGCTCAAGGATCATAAGGTCGAGCTTCTCAATAGTGGAACGATTGTAGGTATGAACGGTTTGCTCCCTGCTTTGGCAGCCACGCGGGGGATGAAAGGGTTCTGCTTGTTAGGAACAACCAAGGGAGGCTTGGTAGACGTCAGTGCCAGCGAAGTGGTTTTGCGAGCTTTGGCGTCGGTGTTTGGTTTCAAAGTAGGTTTACAAGAGCTTCACCAACAAGCTGGAGTTTTTCCGCGGTTCAAGCCTTCCATGGTTAGACTTTCCAAGGGTTTGGATGAGGAACCGAGCTACATCCGCTGAGCCCTAAAACGGAAAACGGTGGGGCAGGTGTCGGAACTTTCTCAAAATGAAATGAAGCGGATAGCGAGAGAATTCGTGAGAGGCTCGATGAGGGTAGGGAAGAAACGCAGCGGCGGGTACGACGCCGTGAGAATAGTTTATAATCGTACTGATTCCAGTTGCGAAAAATTTGCTTGCATGGTTGAGGAGGAGTGCTGGAAGATGGGCGCACACACACTTTTGCTCGGGTACTCATCCAATAGACCGAGACTCAAGTATACGTTGACGCCTGAAAGCTCTTTGCGGGAGATGAGCCCATTTGCGGAAACGATAGCAAGACGTGCGGACGTGCTAATTTTCATCGGAGAGGAAGACGAACCGAACTGGGCAAGGGGCCTCGCGGCGAAAATCAAACTCACGGCACCAATCCGAGAGAAACTTCACGAGATTACAGATAGAAGGAAGACACGATGGGCGTACTTCGGGTGGCCTATTCCCGGGACGGCCCGAGCACACGGTCGCAACATCAGCTTGTTCAGGGCCATTTTTTTCAACAGTATCCGGAAGACCTTTTCACAGGAACTTCCGAAACTTTGTAAATTTTATCATGACTCACTCGTGGGAAAAGATAGAGTGCGAATATTGGCAAACGATGGTACGGATTTGAGTTTTCGGATAAAGGGCCGCCCAGTGCTGGTGGATGATGGTATTATCTCACGTGAGGACCTTGCGCGCGGTGATGTTGGGGTCAATATCCCTGCGGGTGAGGTTTTCATGGCGCCGCTTGAAACGAGCGCTGAAGGAGAAATTTTGTTTGCGAGAGTCGCCATTCCCGGTTTCGGAAAACTCGATGGTCTAAAGCTCAGGTTCAGACGGGGCAAGGTCGTGAGCTATGATGCTAAGCACGGCAGGGAGAACTTCACCAAGTTTCTAGCGGCGAACACGGGTGAAAAGGACCGCATTGGTGAGTTCGGCATAGGCACGAATCCTGGAGCAGTGTACACAGGCGGAAGTATAATCGTTGACGAGAAGATTTTCGGAACGGTTCATATAGCTATAGGCAACAACCGCGGGGCTTACCACGGCAAAAATCGAGCTTCTAGTCACCTCGATTTGATTAAGAACATGCAACACGGGCAAGTTTTTGTCGATGGAAAATTAATCATGGAAGGAGGCAAACCAACCTGATGGTGGACAACGGGCGTTTAAATGATTGAGATATTCACCATTCTTTTCATCTTGGCTGTAGTGTGGGGCGTCGGGCTACTGTTCAAAAAATTTGGCTTACCCCTTATTTTAGGGGAACTATTAGCAGGGCTTGTTATCGGTCCCCCTATTTTGGGCATCGTGGGGGGCACTGTGAATGGGGTGAGAATTACAGGCCTCATAGGAGAGCCAATCTTCGAATGGACTCAAGCTATGGGTCTTCTTGCAATGTTAGGGATGTTTTTCCTGATGTTCTACGCTGGGTTAATAACCGACCCAAAAAAGTTAAGTAAAAGGGTAAAAACT
>JAUWXD010000083.1 GCA_030616505.1 Hadesarchaea archaeon | reverse complement strand
GAGGCTCGCATGGTCATGTAACTGGATGAGATTACGTCAACCCCTGTAGCGGCAAAATCCCCCACATTAGATGGATTAATCCTGCCTGAGGCTTCCAACACGACTCTTTTCCGCACGCCTTCGCGCTCTAGTATTTTTATCGCGCGCTTGATGTCTGCGGGTTTCATGTTGTCAAGCATCACTATGCCTGCACCGGCTCGAGTGACATCCAACACCTCTTTCGGCTTGCTCACCTCGACCTCGATTCTCGCTGGAGGGGCAATCTTGCGCACGCAGCGAACTGCCTCGGCGACTGAACCGACAAGCTTCAAGTGGTTGTCCTTGATCAGGATATGATCGCTGAGCCCGTAGCGGTGGGGTTTTCCTCCCGCGATTACTACGGCGCGCTTGTCGAAGTAAGTGAGAAGCGGGGCGGTCTTACGAGTCGCGGCTATAGCTACATTTGAATTTCTTCGTCTTGCTAGATCGATGAGCTCTCGTGTGGCTGTAGCGATGCCACTCATACGCATAAGCAAGTTCAACGCTACTCGCTCTGCCGCCAAAATTTTACGCGCTGGTCCACTGAGGTGTATTATCACATCTCCAGTCCTAACCTTAGCACCGTCTGACTTGGCAGCCCTCACCTTCACGCTCATTTCGTTGAAAGCTATGGTCGCCTCGGCCACGCCAGCTAGTATTCCTGCTTGCTTAGCGATGACTTCAGCTCTAGCTCTAGTTTTGGGCCACACAAGAGCTTCAGACGTCACATCACCTGAGCCCAAGTCCTCCGCAAGCATTTCACGAATTTTTTTTCTCGCAAGCTCACTAGTCACGGGTCGCCCTCCCGGAAATCTCAAGCATACGCTCGGTAGCCGCGCGAGCTTTTACCGCCATCTCAGACGGCACGCGCACTTCGTGCTTCATGTCGCGTAGGGCCTCGTAGATCTTTTCGAGATTGTGTCTTTTCATCTGTTCACACACAGCAGTTTCGAGCGCTGGGACGAACTCCTTTTGAGGAAACTCCCGTCTGAGCCGCTCGACCAGCCCAATCTCGGTGCCAATGATAAACCGTTTTGCGGGTGAAGCCTTGGCCCGAACTAACATTTGGCTGGTGCTGCAGATATGGGTGGCCAGCTGCTGAACCTCAGGGTCACATTCTGGATGGACAAGCACCTCGGCATCCGGGTAGCGCTCTTTCAGCAGCGTAATGTCTGCGGGGGAGAACATCCGATGCACGTAGCAATAGCCACGGTCGGGTAGAGGTATAACTTGCTTGTCGCTCCGCTGCTGCACGAACCAAGCCAGATTTCGATCAGGGCCGAAGAGGATTTTTTCCTCGTCCAAGGCGTTGACGATTTGAGGCGCATTTGCTGAAGTACATGTGACATCTGCTTCCGCGCGAGCTTCGGCCAGCGTGTTGACATAAAGCACGACCGCCGCGTCTGGATACTTTTGCTTGGCCTCACGCACGAGCTCTGCAGGTAACTGGGCGGCCATTGGACACCTCGCTTCAGGGTCCGGGATAAGCACTGTTTTGTTAGGGTTCAAGAGCGCAGCCGTTTCCGCCATGAAATCTACTCCTGCAAACAAAATTAGTTTGGCGTCAATTTTAGCAGAAGCCCTTGCCAACTCCAACGAATCTCCGATAAAATCTGCTAGGAGCTGTACTTCCTGCCTTTGGTAGTTGTGGGCAAGGATAATCGCATCTCGCTCGGCTTTGAGCTTCAAGATGGCTTCCTTTAGTTCCTCGGGCTTCATCTTATCTCCCTCAAAAAGTAGGCAAGCTGTCGGAGCTATAAACCTATGTCCCAACACGAATGGTTTCGCTCAAGTTCCGAAGGGTGCGAATTGCTGAGAGCGCGGCTAGATAACTCGTCCGACGGGTCTCAGGAAATGGCACATTCTTGGCCTCGGTGACGAATTCGCCCGACTTCCCTTTTACTCGAATTTCGTGCACGTTACGTTTGATGGTGGGATCCGCAATGACTCGAACTCTCGTCCTGTCAAACCCTATTCCTGCCAAGCTCAAAGTGGCAGCCACGTTCACGCTCGATGGAAAAGCCCTAACTGCCTTCCGAGCCGGACCATCAAAAACGATTTTAGGTTTTTTCAGCCCCTTCAAATTAATTCGGCGCTTTTTTATGTAATCGCTGTACGCAAGCGCAGTAGGCGGCTTTCGCGTGGTCAGAACAACCTCCTGAATTTTGCCCAACTCGGAAGCCTTGACCCCATCAATGCCGAGCACCGCGCCCGATGGAATGTAAATCCTGCGACCATTCTGTTTGGCGGCGGTGAGTACGTTACCCAACAATTTATCATCCCCGAATGCCCCGACGCTCATCACCATTAGGTCCTTACCTGAGCGGAGGACATCGAGCGAGTACTGTTCTACGGCCAACTGAGAGGCCGCCTCGATGACCAAGCCCACTGTCTCGTCCGCGTAAATCTCCGACGCACCTTTTGCTACCTGTGGTTTACATCGTAATTTTTTCACCAGTGCTTCAGACTTTCTTGGTTTCAGGTCGTAAACCCAGCCTAACTTTGATTCGCCAGCTTGTTTCTCGTCGATGGCTTTAGCAAGCACGGTGCCTATCGCGCCGCAGCCTATGAGCGCAACTTTCAAATCAATCCTCATGTTACTCTCCTCAACTTGAACTGTTTAACTTTTTTTGGTGGGGCCGCCGGAATTCGAATCCGGGTCACCAGCACCCCAAGCTGGGAGGCTAGACCAAGCTACCCCACGGCCCCCGCAAAACTTTGTTTCATCTGGATAAAAACAGGGCGCTCGAAATCAGGACTTGATGGCATTCAATATCTCTTTGTGGGTTTCGAGAGGCGGTGCAGTCGTGTTGACTAGATAAACATCCGTCGCTTCAAAAAGTCGCTTGAAGAAATCTTTTCTCAACTTCAACTTTCGTTCATCTCGCACCAGCTGATGAGGATTGCAGAAATCGTGGGCGAGAATATAATCCAGAGCCTCCTTGACGCTGAGTTTTCTGCTTTTCGTTGAGTCCTCACGATCTCGCTTGAGCATTACAATCTTTCTCATTGTTGTCATGGGAATCACTCCACCCCCGCCGACCACCCATCTCACGTTGGCGATTGCCCTTCCCCGCTGATCGAAATGTGCCTTTTCCATGAGCCCCTCGTACTCTTTCCATATCTTCCCG
>JAUWXD010000091.1 GCA_030616505.1 Hadesarchaea archaeon | reverse complement strand
ACGTTAGGGGGATATCCAAAGCAGATGTGAGAAGGGGGGATGTCGTTGGTAATCCAGACAAACCACCCACAGTCACAAATGATTTCACCGCAAAGATTATTGTTCTCACAGTTCCAACTGACATCACGCCAGGTTTTACACCTCTCTTCCACTGCCACGCTGCTCATGTGCCTGGGACGCTGGCAGAGATTCTACAAAAGATAAATCCTCGCACGGGAGCCGCTGTCGAGGAGAAGCCCACATCTCTCCAGAAAGGCGATGCAGGAGTAATTCGCGTGGCACTGAGTAAACCCATGGTAATCGAGCGCGCGAGCGAAATTCCAGAACTGAGTCGTTTTGCGGTCCGGCATGGAGGGCAGACTATCGCCGCAGGGATATGTGTGGACTTGGTGCCCCTAAAAAAATAATCAAAGCTTAGGTATCTCAGGCACCCTCAGCTTGTGTGCCATCATGCGCTCTCGTTCGATGAAATGTTCTACCTTCTTGATATCCACGCCCACCGCCCTGGCGATAGTGGGTGGCTTCAGTTTGAGACCCAGTCCTGCGTAAATCATATCAAGTTTTTCATAAGAGATACCGAGCTCCCCCTCATCGGTCTGCCCTCGCCAAAGTCCAGCCGAGGGCACCTTCCCGATTATGTGCTTAGGTATCTCTAAGTGGGCCGAGAGTTGTTTTACTTGTGTTTTGTAGAGATTGCCGAGCGGAAGTAAATCCGCAGCGCAATCCCCATACTTGGTACCGTAGCCTGCGCGAATTTCACTTCGGTTAGAAGTCCCAACAACGAGCAAGTTGAACAAGTTTGCATAGTAGTAGAGTATCGTCATCCGCACGCGTGGCTTGAGGTTCGCGATTGGGAGTTGGGCCCCCATTCTGTGGTCGGTCAAATTTTTACGTATGCTGAGCACCACGGGCGCGATATCCACGACTCTGAACTTTATGCCGAGCTTGTTTGCGAGGTCTCGAGCATCAGCAACATCGTGGGGGTCTGTTGTTTCCGAGTCGGGTATTGAGATCCCCATGATTTTGTCTGCCTTCAGAGCTTTCGCGCAGAGATATGCCACAACAGAGGAGTCAACCCCACCGCTGAGTCCGACCACCACCCCAGCGGCTCCTAATTTTTTCACCTTTTTTTCGATGAACTGGACGAGTTTTCGCTCCACCTTTGGAGGATTTGTCTTCAAGGCATTTGCGATACGCTTGGAGGCGTCTGGTTTTGCCATCATTTCACCTAAAATCGTTTTGGGTAGGAACCAAGAACTTTTAGCATCGCTGCCTTTTTCTTGACACCAGACAATGCTTTCTTCACTTTCGCATCCTCACGGTGTCCTTCCAAATCTATGAAAAATAGATAGTCCCCTAGCGCCTTCTTTGACGGACGAGATTCTATCTTCGTGAGGTTTATCTTTCGGGAGGCGAACTCCCCTAATATTTTGTATAAGATTCCGGGCTTATCTGCAGCTGTTTAAAAAACTATTGAGGTCTTGTCGTGTCCAGTCCGTTTGTTATCCTTATCAGCAAGACATAGGAAGCGCGTGAGGTTGGTTTCTCCAGTACGTATTTTGTCGTGTATCACTTGTAATCGATATAATCTGGCTAGCGCTTTCGGTCCAACGACAGCCATATGTGTTTGTTTGAGCTTGCCCACCTGTTCAGCAGCCTTCGCAGTGCTGGTCATCCCAATAAGTTCGGCGTTGGGCAAGTTTTTGTGCAGGACATCCCTGCACTGCGCCAATGCTTGCGGGTGGGAAAGCACCTGGGTGATATTCCTAAGCTTCGCCCCCTTTACGCCAAGGAGTGAGTGTGAGATGGGAACGACTATTTCGGCCTGTACTTTGACGTTTACCCATGCTGATGCATCGAGAGCTTCCCCCACAGACCCCCCATGTGAGCTTTCCACGGGGATTATACCTACATTTACCTCGCGACGTGCGACAGCTTCCGCAACATCCGTGATTGTTGGGTAAGGCACGATGTCGGCCTTGTCCTTGAAGTGTGTCCGTGCAGCGAGTTCGGCGTAAGTACCCCTAGGTCCAAGTATCCCAACCTTCATGTAGTTCCTCCCTCAAATTTTTTGTATAATTCTTGGTAAGCCCGCTTTGCTTCCTCAGCACTAAATGACCCCAGCGCTTCCTTGAAAACGGTCTCGGCGCTCCTTGCGTTGCCTGCAGAAAAGGCGACATCCAGCGAGCGGCATGCTTCTATCATTGAGCTCCGCACTATTCTGGCATATCGGTTGTGGACTTGGAGTTCACCATAAACTGCTGGATTACCTGCCAGTACGGCTTTCGCCAAGCTCGTCAGTTCTGCGAACAGCGGGGTGCGGAGTTTCCTAGCATGTTTTAGCCCTTTCATGGATTTGATTGCAGTCAGGTAAACTAAAAGCACAAAGTGGGTCATGCATTGGATTATGGCCATTAGCCGATCATGTTGCTCAGCATCCATCTCAGTAACGCGCGCGCCTAATTCGGTCAGCTGTTTTTTTAATTCTCTGTATCGTTTTCCGGGCTTGACGGGGGTAACTACTATATCTTTACCCTTGATATTTTCTGCACCGGGGCCGAACAGGGGATGAATAGAAACAAGCTCGAGGTTAGTTTTTATTTCTTGCATGGCTTCGACAACATCACTTTTCACGGATGCAACATCGACTAACAGCGCGCCTTTCGGTGCCACTTTGGCGATCGACTTGACGACCTCAGGGGTTTTGGAGATTGGCACGGCTATCAAAAGTAGCTCTGCTTCCACAGCGGATTCCTCGATAGACTTAGAGTCCACGTCGAGTTCCGATGCGACCTTTTTGGCCTTCGCAGGGTCCATGTCGGCTATAGTGACTTCTCCAAGGTTCTGTTTCGCGAAGTTGGCGAGCCATCTTCCCATCGCACCTACACCTATAACAGCTACCTTCACCTGTTTT
>JAUWXD010000015.1 GCA_030616505.1 Hadesarchaea archaeon | reverse complement strand
GTGCCGCTGTAGCTACTCCTGTAATTGTAGACGTTGCGGATGTCGATCCTGATTCGCCGTTCTACGGACTTGAGCGCCTAGGTGAATCTATTCGAATGGTCGGTAGCGAGGACCAGATGAAGGAGCGTTGGGTGGAATATGCTAGTTTAGTGAACAGAGGCAAGGGCTTGGTATACAGACACATTCTTTCGGAGTTCGAGCAAAGGATGCAAGAAGTTATCCCTGGCGATGTCGCTGCGAATCCAGAGTTAGTGCAGTGGATGCAGGGACAGATGTCAAACATGAGTCTAGTAAGACTGAAGCTGGCCAAGGAGCTAGCCGAGGGACTTCAAGAAGACCTGCCAACAGCTGGAGAGATCGGGAGCGAGATCGTAAATCTCCAGAGCATAGAACAGGAAATATCGACAGCTTCTCAGGAATTGCTAGAGAACATTAACGCACGCCTACACCTGATAATGAACAAGCTGGAGAACATCGCGAACCGATATCAAAACCAAGTGCAAGCGCAAGTAGAGGCGTACATTGGAATTGATAACGCAATCACGAACGCAAACGTTACGGTAAATGTGGAGGCCACAATAAACGTGTTCACGCCTTCTGCTTTCAGCTTTAGGTTCAATCTAAAACTAGGCCTATTCGAGAACGAACTAGCTGAGGTCATGCTGAAACTCGAGAGCGCGCCTGATAACACCTACGGCAAACAGGCTGCAGAGCGGTTGGTTAACAGAGCCGTTGCACTAAAGGACAGCGCGGTGCAAGCGTACAACCAAGGCAAGACGAGGCTAGCGCTGAGATTAATACACTCGGCGAACGTGCGGATTCGATACGCAAATGGAATCTTCGCCCACGCCAACCAGTGGGAGCAGACGTTCGCATCCCAGTGGACCAACTGGCAACAGGTTTGGGAGAACCTGAAGCAGCAGTGGACGGCAGGCGGAACTTGGCAAAACGTGCTCGAAAACTATCAGCAATACGCTCAGCAAATAACACAGCAGTGGCAAGGATTGACATCGACAGCAGTCTCACGTTCTCTTTAATAACAACGCCCTGCTCGGCTCGAACTCATCGGCGACCATATAACCCACGTTGCGCGCCAGCTCCTCTGCGAACTCCTTGACATCGCTGTGTAACGGCATGTTTTCCATCTTCAACCGTTGCCTGGAGTAGCCTACCCACATATACGCCTTAACTTCAACGAAGTCCGGCTTCGCTGTATCGATTAATTTTGCGTACCCTGCCGTATCTTTGAGGCTCAACCCTTTGACGAGTGTCAGACGAACGACTTTCCTGCACTTTAAAGACGGTATGAGTTCCAAGCTTCGGTTGAGTCGCTCCCAGCCGTCTGGAAAGACCGGTTGGCATGTGGCCTTATAGGTATCTCGGTCTGGTGCCACGACTGAGATGTACAACTGCGTCGGCTCGACCACATGCTCCAAGACCTCTGGGTGCTGTCCATTGGTGACTAAGAAACTGGTCATCCCGCGCTTGTGACACTCCTCGATGAATTCGTTGATTTTTGGGTAGATGGTCGGCTCCCCTGCGAGCGAGATTGCGCAGTGTTTCGGTTCTTGAGCCTCCTTGAATTTCTGTTTGTCCACATCTGGGTTACCCCCAAAGCCGCTCAACAACCGTCGCTGTGCTGAAATCGCTCCATCTAAGATATCGGATGGTTCGTCGGCCTGGCCAACCCAATTCCCACGAGTCATCTTGGTATTCCTCCAGCAGAAAACACAACGGTGGTCGCAAAACGGCAGGCTCGGCGTGAGCTGCAAGCAACGATGGCTCTGCACGCCGAGCTCTCTAGAATAAAACTGCTCTTTGTAACATGCCCCGCGGTTCAGCAGGCTCTTCTTTGCCCAATGACAGATTTTAACCGCACTGTGCTTGTGCTCGCCCACAAAACGATATCCAGCATGTTCTAATTCAGAGAGTTCTTCAGCCGAAACCGCCATTAAACCACTTTATTCTTCCGGCTTTAGTTTCTGTTGCAATATTTTGAAAAGGTGTTTCTTGACCTCTTCGAGTTTTCCTTTTCCCTGCATGCTCGCGGCACCAGCATGGCCTCCCCCGCTTCCCCCAAACTGTTTCCCGAGTACTTCCATGACCTCGCCCAGATGTAACTTTGTCTTCTTCAGGAGCTCAGGACGTGCCCTACCGCTCATCCTGACTTTGTCTTTCTCTTCAGACCCAGCGAACGCCACATCTGCCCCGATTCGGACCAACATCCCAGCTGCGTCGCCCTCGAACGAGCCCAGTTCAGAAAACACCGCCAAACACCCGTGAATTTTGTGTAGCTCCGAACGTCCAGCTGCCTTTAACATCGCCACGCGCTTTGAGAGGTCCTCCGGAGGTTTAAGGGCCCCCAACACACGATCGTAATCGGCACCTGCTTTTAGCAGAGCATCGACCACTTCGAATGTTTCGGGTTTGGCCCACCTAAAATGTCCTGTGTCGCTGATAACGCCTGCGAGAAGGAGCGAAGCCTGCTCAGGCGTTAATTTCTCGCCCAGCTCAGCGACCAACTTGAATATGAGCTCGGCCGCTGAAGCGGAGTCCTCCTTCACGAAGTAATAACTCGAAAGCTTTTTCATCTCCTCAACGGGTTTGTGGTGGTCCACGACCGCCAGTTTCGGTGCGGCTTCCTTCAACTTGGCCCCAAATTCGCCTAGGTGCTCCAGGCTTGAGGTGTCTACTAGAACTATCAAATCGACATCAAGTGGAGGATTCACAAGGATCTCTCGCCCAAAAGTTTTCAGAAGCGTCTGGGATGCCGTTGCTATGCCGTCAGCCGCGCCTGCTCGAGAATTCGCACCGATTTGCTTGAGGACGTCGGTCAGCACTAGTGCACTGGCGACAGCATCTGAGTCTGCGTTGTGATGGCAAAGCACCAGAATTCGCTGTCCTTTTTTGGCAGCTCCGGCTAAAAAATCCGCTAGCCCCTTCATGAAGCCAGCCCTAGCTAGTAGTTCCTTCACTTGGCTTTTTGCCCTTGAGAGCTTCGTCTATCTTTTCGCGCATCTCGCGTAGACGCTGGACAGTCCGCTCTCCTTGGCGCTCGAGCGTTTTGACTCTCAAATCGAGCGTTTCCTTCTGCTCTGTCAGCTCCTTCTGGAGTTTTCCCTTTTCAGACCTCGCTAAGATAGTGCCCACGCTTTTATAGACCACTGCGTCCCCCGATAGCTTCTCTAACTCCTCAAGGGCCCGCTCTGTCTCCTTCGAGAGGAGCTCGAGCTGCTGCCGCTGGTTTAGCAATATCTGGGCCTGCTGCTGGGCCTGCTGGAACTGCGCAAACTGATGGCGCAACTGTGGCGATAGGTTCTCCATTCATTTTCCTCCGTTTCCAATCACATCGCGCGCAACGATTATCCATCGGATGTATGAATTCAACGCCGCTCGCAACGCTGCTGTATCTGCTGCATCTACTTGGAGGCATAAAACGTTTTTCCTGCGCTTTACCCCTACCCTGCAACGGGTCGAGGATGGGAGCTCCTCCTCCGGCATTAAAGCCTGTCGCACAGCCTCTGCATCACGCGCGTTCCGAAACGTGAACTCCAACGTCGCGCTAGATTGTTTCGCCTTGACCACAAGATCACGTCAAAATTTATGGGCTAGGGTAGTATATGATTAATTGATAATCTGAGTTTGCAATCGATGACCTATTCTTTTAAAAGATTTCCCCGATAGTTAACCGGTGGGCTATTGGAAGTTTGGCTTAGTAGGGTAGTATACACGTTGACAGCATTTTTCATTTTCGCCATCGTCATTTACGTTCTTCACAGAATCATCACGGGTAAACTCAAAAGGCTCAGAGGATACCAAAAATTAGCGGACATTTTCTATGGCGTCATTTTTCTCATTTTTTGTTTGTGCCTCCTATACATCTGGGGGATTTTGGGTCTGCTCGTAAGTTTGGCTGCCACGCTTGGGATCATAGGAGTGATCTTTGGGTTCGCAATCATGAACGTATGGCTATCGAACGCTATAGCTGGTGTAAGCCTCATTTTTGATAAGCTCATATCCGTGGGTTCTAGGATTAAAATCGACGGTGAAAAAGGTAGAGTAACACAAATATCTCTCACTTCAACTAAACTCATCACAGATGATGGGAAATTGCTGGTAATTCCGAACAAGAGCTTCCGTGACCGTCCATATTTGATTCTCGAAATACCTCAAAAGAAAAAATTTAAAGTTCGGCAACCATCGTTTTCGCGACGTCGCCGATAATTTACTTTGATTTTACCTTGCGAACGACATTTGAGCGAACCTTGTAGAGGATGCGCGATCCACAGTGAGGACATCGCACACGCCCTTCTTGGAGCTTATCCACAGATCGCCCGCACGTGCTGCACTTTAACACTATTCCTTCCTCCTCGTCGAAGACTCTACTGGGGCGGCAAACACGGATGGGGAATAAGCCGCTCCCGCGAACTTTACTCCACATCTGCCGCACTGCCATATGGCTGTATTGACCCGCTTGACCCGTTGCGCTCCACAACTCTGGCACTTGTATTTCCGTTTGACTTTGCGTTCAATCTCGACTGCTAGCTTCCGAATCTTTGTCCCATAACGTGGCCCAAACCTACCGGTGGACCCAGCTTTCTTTCTTCGTGCCATGTTCTCATCTTATGTGTTTTCTTAGCTCGGTTGCTTTCGCTCGCGCTAGCTGGTACGCTCGCTCGAGCTGCTCGCGCGAGAAGTAACCAGTACCCCCCTTCTGCATCGCACATATATTTCCATCCTCGGTCGTCGCTATTGTCAGCCGTGCATCCATCACGTTCTCCTCATCCAGATAGGGGTCGACCATCAACTTGTCGTTAATCCTCGTGATGGTCACCGCCACAGGGCTCTTCTGAAGTGGAAACCCCGGTAAGGTCCAAGCCTCGTCTTCGGGTGGCTTCACGTTCGTAAGAGCCGTTATCGCTCCTAGCGCTGACGCATCAATCAAGTTCCCATCGTGGTCAAGTACGTGGATATCTATGAAGACTGCCCATACGTCTTCCCCTGACTTTATCCCGAGCTTTTCCAGATCTATCGCCTTTGACTCGCGGACTCCTCTGTCAACGACTCGAGCTAGCTCAATGGCATTCTCGCGAGGTGGCCCAAGCTCAAAGCTGGGTGACGCGATTGGTCGGAGTTCTGCATTGACAATAAGTACTCCGCTATCGGGAGTGTCTGGGAAAGGTTCTGCGTGCAAAATTTTCACACCTACTAGTACTCGAGTCTTCCCGATCCTGACCTGTGCCGAGCCGTTCGCAGTCTTAATTGGTCCGATCTCAACGGAAACGTCCCTAAACTGGTCCAGCGTCCGTCCGTCTAAACGCTTCTCATGCTTCGCCAGGTCGACAATGTAGTCCCGTCTCACGCTTGAAACTATCTCATTCACTTTTATTCCTCCTTAACTGCGTATTTGTTCCTTAGAGCTTGTCGCTGCACCTCATAAATCTGCTCACATCCCTTGAACGCTAGGTCCACAGCCTGTTTGAACTCGTCCCCTGTGAAATCGCCGTCCATTTGCAGCAAAGTTATCAATTTTTTTCGCGGCACAATCGCTACCGGCATGTCCGTGGTACCGTGCTGGTCTTCCTCTTTTGTCAAGTCAAGGACTATTGTGCCGTCGACCTTTCCGACCGCCACTGAAGACACTAGGTCTTTCATTGGTACTCCTGCGTCCGCCAGCGCTACCGCGGCAGCGTTTATGCCCGCTGTACGGGTACCAGCGCCCGCCTGAAGTATCTCAATGAAAACATCGATGACCGCGCGGGGATAAAGCTCAAGAAACATTACTGGCGCGAATGCTTCCCGCGTCACCTTTGATATCTCCATTGAACGTCTGTCTCGTCCAGGTCTCTTCCGGTCGTCAACCGAAAACGGTGCCATGTTGTAGTGGCAGCGTAGCACAGCGGTATCTGGCCGCTGGTCGTGCCTTGGGTGCATCTCTCTCGGCCCGTAGACTGCCGCCAATACTTTATTCTCGCCGAGCTCGACGTATGCTGAACCATCTGCTTGTTTCAATACCCCTATCTCCATCTTCAGAGGTCTCAACTCGTCTGGCGCACGGCCATCGAGCCGCTTGCCGTCAACTATCAGTTTCTCAGGTTTTTCCATTCAATTCCCTCCAGATCTTATTTTTTCAAGCTGAAAACGCACCCTATCTGTCAGTCCGGAAGTGTGCGCCTCGCGCTCGATCATGAGTAGGGTATCAACCACCGCGTTCACAATGCGTGGGTTATTTCCCAAAATTATTATCCTCCCGTTCTGCCCAACTCGGAGTCTGCACTTGCTAATATCCTGAATCGTCTTGAGCATTGACCCCCTCCGTCCCAGCACTCGGGGAATTTTCATCGGAGAGATCTCTACTAACTTCCCCCCCTTGACTTTTCCCATCCCGGGTGCTTCTGTTCCGAGCCGGACACGCATTCGATCATCCACATCCACTACCTCCGAAATCACCACGTCGCCCATTCTGAGGTACTTGCTTATATCCTCTCGGTCAAGGTCCACTTTCCGGTGCAGGAGTTCCGAGACGAAGAGGTTCCCCGAGTAAGGCGAGTTCAAGTCGAGGATCCAGCCTGAATAGTAAGAGTCCACGACTACACCTATCACCAAATCCCCGGGAATTGGGATGTAGCGTCCATTGAAGGGGATTATCCTTATTTCATCACCGCGGAAGTTCGCTAGCCCAACCACCGTAGAGTAAATCTGCTTCCCTTCGCGAAAAGTCCCTTCCAGCAATCGATAACTGCCTTCGGCTATCAGCTGGCCTGGCACAACCAATTCGCGATTTTGGATGTGAATCATTTACAGCACCTTTGTCTCGACCTCTCCCTTTGTGAGGCTGTTAAGTTTATCGAAGAACTCTCCTTGAATACCT
>JAUWXD010000006.1 GCA_030616505.1 Hadesarchaea archaeon | reverse complement strand
CCCCTAATTTTTTGCCGTCGATGGCGCACACTACTTTCTCTTCTCCGAATTCATTGGAGAGTTCGCGCAGGAGCTCAGGTTTCTTGACTGCAGCGGTATTCACTGAGACCTTGCCAGCTCCAGCACCCAAAACCGCTTTGGCGTCTTCAACGCTTCGTATGCCTCCGCCAACCGCCAAAGGGATTGAAATCACGCTCGACACTCTCTTGATAACCTCAAGCAACGTTGGCTTGTTCTCTGGGGTCGCCGTGATGTCTAGAAGCACCAACTCGTCAGCTCCGTCTTTCTCGTAACGCTTGGCGAACTCAACTGGGTCACCCACGTCTTTCACGTTTTTGAAGCACACTCCTTTGGTAAGTTTTCCGTATCTTGTATCTAGGCAAGGTATGATTCGTTTGTACGTTAGATCACTCCCTTAGTGCTCGGCACGCCACGTCTCCGAGATGTCTTGCTCGTCGCTCTGGCTAACGCTACCCCCAGTGCCTTGAAGATAGCTTCCGCCTTGTGGTGATCGTTCTTGCCCCGTAGGACTTTCACGTGCAGGTTGAACCTTCCGTTCGTCGCCAGCGTCTGCAACATGTGTGTTACCAAGTCACTGCTGAGGTCGTCCAACTTCCGCTTCGAGAACTTTGCCTCTATGTCGGGAAATGCCCTTCCGCTCAGGTCCACAGCAGCCATCACCAGCGCATCGTCCATCGGCACCATAGCGTCACCCATGCGCTCGATTCCGGCTTTGTTGCCCAGCGCTCGCTCTATGGCCTCACCCAGCACGATCATCGCATCCTCGGCGATGTGGTGCTCAAAGTCGCCGCGGGCTTTTAGGTCTAGATCAAAACAGCTGTGCTTGGAGAAGCTCGCGAGCAAGTGGTCTAAGAATTTGATGGTGGTGTCAACCCTCGCCTTACCGCTTCCGTCAAGATTTATTTTGACGCTGATTTTTGTCTCCTTAGTTTTTCGCTCAACTTTTCCAACTCTCATCTCCTGCCACCTCCATTGCTTGTTTTAATGTGAATTTGTCCGTGTATAATGCCATTCCGATGACCAGCCCTGTCGCGCCAGCTTTTCGTGCAGCGCGCACATCGTCCAGCGTCCCCACTCCGCCGGAAGCGAACACTGGTATTCTGACGGCGTCCGTGAGTTTTCTGATTTCGCTTTCGGCAACGCCTTTCATGCTCCCTTCGACGTCAACGACCGTATACAACAGCGAGCCCACGCCCATCCGCTCGAACTCTTTCGCGAGTTGGACTGCCGTTTTTTCGGTCTGAGCCTGCCAACCCTCTATTGTAACTTTACCTGATCGTGAGTCGAGCGCGACCATGACTCGTGCGCCACCCGCCTGTTCGACGAGTTTCGCGACGAGCTCGGGATTCTTGACCGCAGCCGTGCCCAAAATCACTTTTCCAGCCCCAGCTATCAAGAGTTTGTTCGCCCGCTCGAGTGTCCGGATGCCGCCGCCTACTTCGACGCCGATCTTGACATTGGATATTACTTCGACGACCTTCTGGAGGTTGTCTCCCGTACCAATTGCGGCATCGAGGTCGATCACATGTAGGTAATTGGCCCCCTCTGCCACCCATCGTTGTGCTAGCTCAACCGGGTCGCCGTAAGCTTTCTCCGTCTCTGGCCTTCCTCCCACTAACTGGACGCAACGTCCCTTCATTATATCCACGCTTGGAACCACCAGCATACTTGCACCTCCGTTCGCATCACGGCAACACTCGTTCGATTGGTATGACGAGGATATCCTTGGCGCCCGCCTGCTTGACACGTTTCACTACGTTGTAGACCTCGGCTTCGTCGACAACCGCTTGAACTGCCAGCATTTCTTTCTTGCCTTCGACACGAGACACGGTCGGCCCCGCCATCCCCGGCATCACTCGCTTGATTTCTTCGAGCTTGCTTTCAGGCACGTTCATCAGCACCAGCTTCTTCCCTCTCGCCTTGACCACGCTGTTGATGGCAGTAACGATGTCGTCGATTTTGGCTTTCTTCTTACTCAGACTTTCTCGGTTTGCTATCAGCCGCGACGTGCTTTCGAGGATATCATCGATTATCACCAGCCCGTTAGCGCGCAGGGTTGTCCCGGTGCTCGTCACATCGACAATCACGTCCGCCAATCCTATCAACGGTGATATCTCAGCGGCTCCCGTGACGTTGACGAGTTCGATTTTAATCCCCTTTTCCGCGAAGTATCGTTTGGTGTTTGTCGGGAATTCGGTCGCCACCCTCGCACCTGATTTTATGTCTCGCACAGATTTGATACCGGATTTCTCACTCGCAGCCACTACCAGGCGAGTGTAACCGTAACCCAAGTCCAGCAGTTCTGCAACATCCACATCGCCGCTTTCGCGCATCAGGTCGTAACCAGTGATGCCCAAGTCGGTAGATCCCCTAACAACGAAATCTGGAATGTCTTCTGCCCGCACGAATACCAGTTCAATCTCCGGGTCGTTCGTTTTAGCGAAGAGCTGGCGTCCATCTCTACCTATCACTCCGATTCCGGAATCTTGGAGCAATTTGACGGTCGACTCCTCTAAATGTCCTTTTGGCACAGCAATTTTGATCATCACTTTTCACCTCCCTTGAATTGTTTTATCACCTTTACAAGCCTCTCGTTTTGTTCGGGTTTACCGACGCTGATTCGAACCCAACTTGGTCCCGCACCCCTGAAGTTCGACAAGTCGCGGATCAAGACACCCTTGCGCGCCAGGTAATCACACAATTTTGGCGCGTTCGTTTTGAGTGGTGTCACGTTCACCATCAAGAAGTTCGCGCTCGATTGCAGTACGCGCAGGCCTAGCTTCGAGAGCTCTCGGCGCAAGTACGCTCGGTTTTTCCGGATCGCACCAACAACTTTGCGCAGATACATCCTATCGCGCAGGGCTTCGATTGCGGCGACTTGGGCCATGCGGTTGACGTTGAACGGTGCGCGAATGCTCTCCAGCACTTTGATTAGTCTCAGATTTCCAACCACATAGCCGACTCTGAGGCCAGCGAGCCCGAAAGCCTTTGAGAAAGTTCTGAGCACGAGCAGGTTCGCGAACTTCGGTGCCATCCTCGCGACAGAGCCTCCAGCGAATTCCACATATGCTTCGTCCACGATGATGAGTTTCCCGCTTCTGAGGAGGTATCGCAGTCCTTCTTGACTTATGCCGTTGCCCGTGGGATTGTTGGGCCTTCCTAGAAACGCCAACTTCACCCCACCCAAGGCGCGCCTGAGATCTCCCGTGCGCCACTGGAGATCAGGCAACGTGAGAAATCTCGGTGTCCCTCCGCTGCCCATGCACACCAGCTCGTACATCGCAAACGTCGGCAGCGGGATGAGCGCACGGTCTCCCGGGTCCAAAAAAGCCTTGCAGGCGAGGTCCATGAGCTCGTCGGAACCGTTCCCGATTGTGATACACCCGGTCTCCACGCCCACGTAATTGGCTATCTCTTTCTTGAGCTCAGTAGCGCGTGGGTCAGGGTACAATCCCACCCTTGTTATTTCACGTCTAAGTGCCCGGACTACGCGTGGCGATGGACCGTAGGGACTTTCGTTGGATGCAAGGTTGACTGTCCCAGGCGACTTGACATCGTACTTGCGGGCGAGCGGGTACGAGGCTTTTGACCGAAGCATCTCCCTCACGCGCTTCGAAATCATTTTTCATCCCCCGAAAATTGATCTCTGTCTATGTCTTGTTCCAGGATGAGCTCCTCGGTGATCGTTCTAACGCAGACACGGCGAAGGCAACGTGAAGTCGGCATGGCTTCCGCTCCACTTCCGCCTAGGACGAGCGCGTAGCTCGTTTCCTTCACCTGCACTTTGATGACTTCCCGCATAGCATATCCCACCCTAAATCGGTCATTTTTGTATATAAAGTTTACCGATTTATTGAAATAGTGGATATTATTCACCGTACACCGAAAAACTTATAAATTATCCACACAAATGGGTGGTTAGAAGGGTCAAAGGCTAGGGAAAGTGGAGAAAATGGAATTGGACGCAATCGATCGGAAGCTACTCAACCTGTTACAGGGGGATTCGAAGGTGCCATACGCCAAGTTGGCAAAGCGCCTCGGCATCAGCTCCTCCGGCGTCCACAAGCGCGTCAAGCGGCTGGTTGACGAGGGCGCAATCAAAAGATTCGTCGCGGTCATCGATTCCCAAATCTCCGGTAAAAAACTCAAGGCGTTCATAGGTATTTCCACCTCGCCGGGCACGTGCCGTGAGGTCATCGCCCAACTGAGTAAGCGACCCGAGGTACTTGAAATTTATGAGGTCGCGGGAGAGCACGATCTTTTCGTAAAAATAATCACAGACGACACTCTGAAACTCAACGAGATACTGCACGAAATGGACCGCATTCCAGGCGTCAGCAGCAGTCGCACTTTGATCGTGCTCAAGACGGAGAAAGAAACGGGAGCAATTCAGCTCTAGCTCGAATCCGAGAACGTTTAAATCGACTCACTCTCAAGATAAAATTACTTGATAAAATGAAATTTCTAAAGTTGAAGATAAGGCCGCTTGACATGGAAGCCGGGCGGAACATCGTGGTGCTGCACGAGGATGACGCTGATGAGCTTGGGCACTTCGCGGGCGACCGGGTGAAAATCTCAACTCCCAAGGACACGTTAGTAGCCATAGCGAATTCCACGAGCCGAATGGTTCAGCGAGGTGAGCTCGGCGCATTTGTCGAAGTCACCGAGAGCTTCGGACTCAAGTCGGGCGATTTGGTGGAAGTCGCACTGGCTCCCCGCCCGAAATCCGCCGTAGCCATCAAGAAGAAGATGGATGGGAAGCAGCTCTCCTCGGAGGAGATTGGTGCCATTGTCCAGGACATAGTCGATGAAAAACTCACAGCCACGGAGATGACCGCGTTCATCGTGGCCGAGTACATCAAGGGAATGAACACGAACGAGATAGTGGCGTTGACCCGGCATATGGTCAAAACAGGAGACATGCTCGATTTGGGAGTAAAGCCGGTTTTGGACGTCCACAGCATAGGGGGCGTCCCAGGTAACAAGTACGCTTTGATAACCGTTCCCATCGTAGCAGCGGCGGGCCTGACAGTTCCCAAGACCAGCAGCCGTGCGATAACCAGCGCGGCGGGCACGGCGGACGTTGTGGAGACGCTGGCGAATGTGACGTTCAGTTTCGATGAGATCAAGAAAATCGTCAGGAAGGTCGGGGCGGTCTTGGTGTGGGGCGGGTCGGTCAAGCTCGCACCGGCGGACGACATCATCATCCGCACCGAACGCATGCTTGGCATAGACCCGCGCTGTCAGTTACTGGCGAGCGTGATGTCGAAGAAACTGGCGATAGGCGCCGACCACATCCTCATCGACGTCCCTACTGGACACGGGGCGAAGGTAGAACGCATGGAGGACGCACGCAGCTTGGCGCACGATTTCATCGAGTTGGGATACAAACTGAACGTAAAGGTGGATGCAGCCGTGACCTACGGGGGGCAACCGGTCGGATATGCAGTAGGTCCGGCGCTTGAAGCGAGGGAAGCACTCGAGACCTTGCGCGGCAACGGGCCGGGAAGCCTGATTGAGAAGGCGACGAGCCTGGCGGGGATAATGCTCGAGCTCGGGAAGGTAGCGTCTCCTGGATTGGGCAAACAGACGGCAATGGAATTGTTGAAATCGGGAAAGGCTTATCATAAAATGCGCGAGATAATTGAAGCCCAGGGCGGCAACCCTGACGTCAAGCCCGAAGACATCCCCCTCGGCGACAAAAAGGAAACAATACTTGCGCCTCGTTCCGGATATGTGGCCCAAATTTACAATAAACGTATCAACGCGATAGCCCGCGCGGCAGGTGCTCCGCGCGACAAGGGTGCGGGACTTAGGATTCTTTTGAAAGAAGGGCGTAAGGTTGAGAAAGGAGAACCGCTTCTCGAAATTTATTCTGGGCATGGGACGAAGCTTGAAGAGGCATTGAGAGCGGCAAAACAAAATCCTCCGGTGAAACTCGAGGGGATGCTGCTCGAAAAGATGACTGGTAGTCCACGAATTGGATAATTTTTTTGAAACTACAACACGAAAATAGCAGCCGCGAAGACCGTAGACCACAGCCCTTCCTTCACCAGGGCTGTCTGGCTCATGTTTGTGGTCCGAACGATCTTCCCAGAAATTTTCCAAGCCTGTTTCCTCTCGTTCCAACTCTTATCGGCGTCGAATCCCAAACCCAAGGCACTTGCGAGCATGGAAGCCGCCAGATCTTCAGAATAGTCTCCGGCTTCCTTTGCCGTCTGCCCGTACGTGTGGTGCTCGCTGATGTATCCATAGGTCTTCTTGTCCGCGGGGAGAGCGCACCCAATGCTCGCAGAGATGAGCCTTCTATTCTCGTCGCTGCAACATTTCGCGAAAACTCCGAATAATATCTGCCCATCCTGCAGAAGCTTCAAGCCCTTTTCCCACGGTATGAACTTGCACTGTGGGGGTATGATGCTCGAGACAGAAACCAGATTAAATTTTGCGACCCCCGCGTCTTCCAAAGAGTACTCGAATGACCTCAGTTTTTCTTTGTGATGTCCGACTCCGCGTGTAAGGAATACATATCGTGGTACTAGGTTCATTCTGCAACCTTTTTCTTATCGCGATGTCGTATTAAAAATTTTTTGATTACTCTTCTTCCATCCCGCCGTATCCGCCAGGTCCACCTGGTCCTCCGGGCATAGCGGGTCCTCTCTTGGAAGAGGCAATCACATCGTCGATTCGCAAGATCATTATCGTGGCATCGCTTGCGGATTTGATAGCTTGAGTCTTGATGCGCAGTGGTTCCACGACGCCCTTCTCCATCATGTCGGAGGTTTTTCCGTTGTAGACGTTGACCCCGAAATACTGCCCTCCCGGTTTATCGTGCTTGGCACGGAGGTCAACGAGGATGTCTATGGTGTCCAAACCCGCGTTTTCAGCCAAGGTTCGCGGGACCGATTCAATCGCGCTTGCAAATGCGTTCACGGCGAGCGCTTCCCGTCCACCGACAGTCTCCGAGTACTCGCGCAATTGTTTCGCAAGTTCCATGTCCGGCGCACCGCCACCGTATATGATCTTTCCATCCTCAATCGCAGCAGCGACAACACACAGAGCATCATGAATCGCCCGTTCGACCTCGTCTATCACGTGCTCCGTGCCGCCTCGAATCAGGATGCCCACGGCCTTCGGGTCCTTGCAATCCCTGATAAATGTGAGCTTGTCCTCTCCTATCTTCTGCTCCTCGATCAGACCTGCGTTTCCGATGTCGTCGGGAGAGATGTCCTCTAGACTCGTGACCACTTTTCCACCCGTAGCGCGCGCGAGCTTTTCCATGTCTGATTTCTTCGCACGTCGGACCGCGTAGATTTTAGCTTTGGCGAGGTAGTGTTGGGCCAGGTCGTCTATCCCCTTTTGACAGATGAGCACGTTTGCTCCGGTCGCAACCACCTGATCGACCATCTTTTTCAGCATGCTTTCCTCTTCGTTCAAAAATGCACGCAACTGGTCTGGACTTGTGACCCTGATTTCCGCATCGGTCTCGGTTTTCTGGATCTCAAGAGCCACGTCTATGAGAGCGATTTTCGCGTCTTTCACGCGCTTCGGCATTCCGGGGTGAACGCGTTCCTTGTCCATTATCACCCCTTTGATAAGCTGAGAGTCATCGGTGCTCTCGCCAGCTTTCTTCTCTATCCCTATGTAATCGATATCCGCGACGTAGCCGCTTTCTGTCGTGTCAACTATCAGCTTGACTGCCGTGACGGCGAGATCGGCAAGTTTTTCCTTTGAGCTTTCGGCCTTTTTCCCGGTCATCGCAGTCATCGCTATCTTCTTCAGGAGCTCGTCATCGTTGATACTTACAGGTTCCGCGATCTTGTCCAGGATTTCTTGAGCTTTTTCAGCGGCGTGTCTGTAACCGCCGGCGATCACGGTCGGATGGATGGTTTGGTCCAAAAGGCGTTCGGCTTCGTGTAGCAACGATCCGGCAATCACTACCGCAGTAGTGGTTCCGTCTCCAACCTCGTCATCCTGCGTTTTCGCTACCTCGACCAACATCTTTGCCGCAGGGTGTTCGACCTCCATCTCCTTGAGTATCGTCACCCCGTCGTTTGTTATGACAACGTCACCCAGACTGTCGACTAGCATTTTATCCATGCCGCGCGGTCCGAGTGTAGTACGGACGGCCTCGCTGATGACGCGGGCCGCTAGAATATTCATCCTCTGGGCGTCCCTGCCGATTGTCCTTCGGGCGCCCTCGGGCAACACTAATACTTGCTTACCTGTTAACCCTGCCATACTAATTCCTCATCAGTTATTGAAATAGCACCGATTCGATATTTAACTCTTGTGGCGAGGAGCAATCTCTTTGGAAAGGACTGACTGGAAGGCAACGATTATCACCTAGCGGTTTGGTGGATACAAGCGCGCCGCCGAGGCCTAAAACTTTTGGCTGAACATAACGTATTTAACCGATTATCGTGTGAATAAGTTGGACACTTGGAGGCTGGGTCGTTGATGGAGAAGCGCAGGAGCCGGGCAGACATAATTGGGGATATTTTATCTGTGACGCTAAACGGGGCTAGAAAGACCCAGCT
>JAUWXD010000086.1 GCA_030616505.1 Hadesarchaea archaeon | reverse complement strand
CTGCTGAATCACCTGCACGAGTTTACACCGCCTTAGTAGTTCCTTTTCAAGTCGGAGAAGGCAAGTCAAAAACTTTTGGACGGTTTGACACTGTTAACTTTTCCGACTTAAAACCGTGGGCGCATGGGGCGGGCCATCAGCTAGACCCCTTTGGGTGATGGTAATATTCGCAAGTGCATCCGATACTTATTGGTATCATGCGCGTCGTATTGGTCGAAAGACTGTCACCTGGAGATCAGTCCCGACTAGATGAGCTCGAGGCTTTGGCTAAAACACTCGACTACGAAGTGGTTGCCACACTCCAGCAGGCCCGAGAACCTGACCCTGCATACCACATAGGGAAGGGAAAGGCAAGTGAGCTAGCAGACCTTGTAAAATCGAGCGAAGCTAAACGAGTAGTTTTCAGCAACCAACTGACGCCATCACAGAGCTACAAACTATCACGCCTCGTGGGAGTCGAAGTGGTGGATCGGTTCCAAATCATCCTGGAAATATTCGCGATGCGTGCAGGTTCCCCGGAGGCCAAACTCCAAGTCGAATACGCCAGATTGAGTTATGAACTGCCGCGAATCCGAGAGCAAGTCCGCGCCCTTGTGTCAGTGGAACAGCCAGGTCTGATGGGTAGCGGTGAGTACGAGGTTGACGTCCGTTACGACATGGTCAAGCGGAAGCTGGCGAACCTGAGGCGGAAGCTAAAGTCAGTCGCGAAAACCCGTGAGCAGCGGCGCAAACTCAGGCGCCGGCGAGGTTTCAAGCTTGTTGCTCTTGCGGGGTACACAAACTCCGGTAAGTCGACGCTACTCAATGCCCTCACTGCAGCGAACGCTGAGGTCGATGACATGTACTTCACAACCTTGATGCCCCGAACCCGTGCTATCAGCGCCAGCCACAAGGTACTACTCACAGACACCGTCGGATTTATAGACGGTCTGCCCCCGCGGCTGGTCGAGGCTTTCAAGGCGACGCTCGAGGAAATCTACCTGGCGGACTTGGTAGTGCTAATCATCGACGCTTCCGACCCCATCCCTGAACTCATCCGGAAATTCGGGACCTCGCGGGAAGTGCTGGCGGGGTACCCGGTGAAAGTCATCACGGCGCTAAACAAGATAGATTTGATTTCCCAGGAAGATCTAGAACGGAAACTGAATGTACTAAACAATTTCCCCTTCAGCGTCGTGCCGATTTCGGCTGTAAAAAGCACTAATTTCGGCGCGTTATTGGATGTGATAAGAGCAAACGTTTGACCCCGTTAAATACGTTTCTCTATTTTTAAATATGCTTTTTAGTGACAGGATTGGAAAAGGAGTTATAAAGTGGAAAATTAAGGATAATCCAGGGTTTTAAAGGCAAGAAATCCCAAAAAATGGATTAATAGGTCACCATTTATGTTTTTTAAGCCCATAATTTTATTAACAAGTTTTTACAATATTCGCTGGTCCTTAAGGTGATATATTGGCATGGAAAAAAGTACAGCGAAGGACCCAACAGAAAGTACAGCGAAGGACCCAACAGAAAGTACAGCGAAGGACCCAACAGAAAGTACAGCAAAGGACCCAACAGAAACTACCCGATAATCCCGTTTTGATGGAACTGCTCAATCAGATAGCGGGTGAGCACGGACATGAGGTAGCCAAACTGATTTCTGGGGAAGAGATCACAGACGATGAAGTGGCAAAGCAGACGGGAATGCGTATCAACCTCGTCCGAAGAATCCTCTACGACTTGTACGACAACCGAGTCGCAAGCTATCGCAGGCTCCGAGACGAAAACAGTGGATGGTACGTCTACTACTGGCAATTGAACCCAGAGCGAGCATTGAGGTACATCAACACGAACCGACGTCTCCTCCTCCAGAAGCTTGAAGAGCAACTCACGCTAGAGAAGAGCACCATGTATTTCAGCTGTGACGATGGCTGCCCAAAGCTACCCTTTGATCAAGCGACAGAAAGTGATTTCAAATGCCAGAGATGTGGGAAGAAGCTCAAATCCTACGATAACTCCAACGTAATCACCTCGCTCGAGCACAAGGTCCAGTCGCTTCGACAGCAAATGCTAGAGAACTAAAACCAAGGGACTCGGCAAATCTACTAGAGATAACTGCCGTATTTTAATATGACCGTGAAAAAAGCCAACCCACCAAGCGCCATGAACCCTTTGTTTGCAACCCAGTTTGACGATTTAAAAAGTCCCAGTTTGACTTCGTATTGCGAGAAAGGTCTGAGAGGTTTCATCGTTTCATGAGAAAAAACATCACCTAGAATATGCAGTAGCGTAGCCCCAAACCCTCCGACAAAGCCGATGAACCAACCTAAGCCAGCGTGATGGGATATGAACCCAAAAACTGTGCCAAAAATGACGCCAAATAAGAAGGTGTGTGTTATACCGCGGTGTTTCACAAAAGGTTGCCAGTATAGATCGATGTCCGGTAGGGACGACAAAACTGCAATTACCAGACAAGTCATGATAGAATTCCAATCTACCCATCCAAAAGCCAACATGGAAGAAGAGACAACCAGCAAAGAGAAACCAGCGTGGCCTTCGAAACGCACCTTTCATCCCAATTTGGTATCATCCACGTCTAAAGGTAAAAAAATAAGTGACATCAGCTCATTCTAATCTGGTGGGGAGTTGTTGATAGAACGAGAGGATGCGCTTCGTGCTCTGTGCCAGGCGGGATGTTCCGACAAGGTCGTCCGGCACTGTCTGGCGGTTGAGAGGACGGCCTTCGAAATAGGTAGGCGAATTCATGAAAAAGGGCACGAAATCGATCTGAAGCTCGTTAGTATTGGGGCATTGCTGCACGACATAGGGCGGGCACGAACACACAATATCGAGCATGGAGTTGAGGGCGCCAAGATTCTGTGTAAGCTTGGCTTGGGTAAGTTCGCAAGATTCGCTGAGTGTCACTTGGGCGCAGGTATCCCTGCAACCGAGGCCAGAGAGCTTGGACTCCCCGCGCGGAATTTCGTCCCAACAACAATCGAGGAGAAAGTAGTTACCTACGCCGACAAGCTCGTGATGAAGCACAGCAAGACCCCATACAAGCGGGCTTTAGAGTGGTT
>JAUWXD010000035.1 GCA_030616505.1 Hadesarchaea archaeon | reverse complement strand
GTGCTGTGGAGGAAGTTTGGTCGTATAAAAACGAGCCTGTGATGACGACCGAGACCTACATCCGCTACCATATCTACAGCTTTGAAGATATCACATACTCCCCCCTGTCTTGGTCATCCAAACAGACCACAATAACCGCAACCTGGCTCAACGGGTATACCGGCGAGATCAACCTTTCTGTCGATCCAGATGGGCTGGGATACTCCCTTGACAAAGATATGCTGACCTTCGGCTCTTCGGCATCCGCCACGCTGACCCTCACGCCGACCAGCGCATCCACTCACTACGTAAAAGTTAACGCGTACGACTCCAACGGGCACCAGAAGGCACGTTCCTACACATTAAGCTGTATCTCGGACATACCAAGCGATTCATACAGCGAAACATATATCGGCGATAGTGATGAGGAGCCGGACGAGACAACAGAAACTGTAATCACATATCGCTTCGAAGAGGTGACTGTTACCCTCTACAAGTACCACTTTGAAGGACGAGTCTTTTACCACTGGCTTGAGAGATTGAACTATTATGATATAAATGGCGATGAATGGATGGACGAGTACAAGGGAGAGACATATACCCTATCCGCATTGTATCTCGACTCCACTCTCTTTGGTGGGCCCTTTACTGGAGGGCATGTGGAATGCACATTCATCGAGCAACAGACCTTTTCGGTAGACGAAGCACCCACTTTTTATTCGTGGTAAGTTATGTCGTGATAGCTTTACCCCCAATTAATAGATAGATTCAACAGTGGCAACCGAGTTTTTTACCTGTCGAAACTGTTTTTTTCCTTGGTAGCGAGTAGTGGATGGAAATATCGTTGAGTCAGAACCACACTAAAGGGGGTGAAATAGATGGAAAAATCGAAAATAATTCTCGCCGGCATGTTTTTGTGTATCCTTGTTTGTTTCGTTTCCTATGGTGCTTATCTCGAGGGCACCCGAAACGGCTACAGGAACGGATTTGCCGCAGGCGAAAATTTGGGTTACGAGAACGGTTACGACAACGGGTACGCTTTCGGTCTTTATGTCGGACAGACTTACGGGGAAGGAATAAGGAACCCGACCTACCGCGAGATGATGAGTTTTCTCGAGCGCGACAACACGAACCAGCACTGGTATTTATTTCCTTACTACGTTTGCGGAGACTTTGCTTGGAATGTCTGGTATAGCGCTAGAAAAGAAAACATCCGGTGTGCCTACATTCGCATCAATCTGAAAATTTCTGTCTTTCGCCATAAGGGTCATGCTCTCGTGATGTTCGAGACAATCGACAAAGGACAGACATACATCGAGCCGCAGTCTGATTTGGAAGTGGATGTTTGGGGCAAAGAATTTTGGGGTGATTATACCGTAGAATCTATCGAGCCCCCCCGTTGGAACGATTCTCCCCTCCTTTTTGAGGATATGCCCAAGATCTACGTGAGAGCCTACAACAACCGAGACGCAGATATGATATATGAGACACTTTCGAGACGGGCGAAGGATTGTTACTCAAAAGAATTTCTTGAGCATCGTCTAGAGGAAGCTAAAGTGAGCGATACCGAGATAGAATGGATATACCCGACAAAATTTAATTACCCGTCCGAGAACAACGAGGCCCCCTACGGCGGGGTCGTGGAGGAAATTGGTAAGATAAAATGGACATCCAACAGTGGTTCTTACGAGGACGATTATGTCTTTCGGCTGATTTTTGAAGATAACCAATGGCTAATCGACGACCTGGGTTCTCTTATTTGAGTTGTAAGTTATCGGACCGGGAGGTGACAACTTGACGAACAGGACGATAGGCCTGATGATGCTCGCGCTCGGCGTGGGTTTGCTGTGCTTCGTCTTCTACCTGGGGTTCATGGCGTTCACGAATCCCAGCACCCTAGCGGGGTTCGCGGACCTAGTGCCGGAGTCGGGCCTCTACCAGACTCTCGCGTACCTCATAGCGGTGGGGTTGCTCTGGGTCATGGGCTCCATCGCCGGGCGGATACTGAGCTACGGATTGGCAATGGCGAGGTCGGAGCGCGAGGGCTGAGGTCCGTCCGGCCTGCCTGTTTTGAGCGGTTTAAATTATCAAGAGGGCCGATAGGGGCGTTCACCCCGTCGGGAAAGCCCGTTGTCGGCTGCCAACCTCAAGGCAAGGTGAAATTGCAATTACTAAAAGAATAGTAATAAATTACTAAAAGAATAGTAATGAGGTGAGAATCATGAGTGATTTGGAAACTCTCGGGAGAAAATTTCGAGAAGCCGTTGCCCAAGCAAAACTCGTCCAGTTTGAGGAAGGTGCAGAGTTGACCATGGTTCATGGCTACATAAGAACCGCGCTCGAGAATCTACACTGCATGAAAGACGAGGTAGTTCTGAGCCAAGTGAGAGATGAGTGGACCGTTGCGCACAAGAAGTGGGTTATAACAAAAGGGTATTACGCGATGTTTCACGCAGCGCTCGCATTGCTTGCAAACAAAGGATGGAAAAGCAAGGACCACGAGTCAGTCCCGGTTGCTCTGGAGCTTCTCTACTGCTACCCAAGAAAGCAAAAGCGAAAACCAGATGCTGCAATTTTGAAACGAGTATCAGAGATCGCATTCTTACTTGACTCGGCTAGAGGAGTTAGAGGAAAGATGTCCTACCAAATTTACCCTGACGAGAGAGATGTGAATGAAGGTGTTGATCTGGTCATGAAAAACGCGGAGAGAGTTATTGAAATCGTGAGAGAAATTGTCGCGAGAACTGGGGGAGGATTGCAATGAAAGAGTGGATTCACCCCGTAAGTCTCCAGATCTTGTTTGAGTTGAGAAACAAACAAATGAGCATCAACGCTCTTTCACGCAGGATAGTCTCAAAGCGCGGGAGACCGACCTACGAAACTGTACGCACTCTCGTAAACTCGCTCGTGAAAACTGGAGTTCTTACAGAAAGGACCGAGGGTAGAAAACGGCTTATCTCCGTGTCCAGAGAAAATTTAATCGCGCGAAACCTGCTTGCACTCTCGGAAGTAATCAGGTTTGCGGACACCGTTTCTAGTGCTGATCGTAGGTTGGCAAAATCGGCTCAAGCTCTCGTTGAACTCGTGGAAGAGAACTTTCCAGATGTGAAAGTGGATGTCTATTTCTATGGCAGCTTCGCCGAGGGGCACGCAAAATCCACGAGTGATGTTGATGTAATAATGGTGGCACCATCAGACAAAATCGACGATCTCAAAGAGAAAACAGGTAAACTCGAGAAGGTCCATGTAGAAGTAGTCGACCGGCTGACATTCTCAGCAATGGAAACGAGGGGAGAACCTACGGTCGTGAGCGCGCTCGCAGACGGAATTCATCTCCAGCTGCCTTTTTTCAAACACAGGCGCCCACTCAAAAGTTGAGTTGCCCGCATTTGCCAGTCTTGGCGCGCAATATATCTCAAAAACTATGCGGATGAAAACTCCCAAAGGATGGCAGAGGAAAGTCGCAGGAGAATGTCGGAGGACTACGCTAAAGCTGGACAACCTTTTGATCCTTGAAAGTGTTGAAATAGGCGTGCAATCGGGGGTAGAGCGGACTTGTGATTGATTATAAAAAAAGCCGATAAAAAGCTTTTTTAGCAACAAATAACAATATTACGGCTTTTCGTGAGTATCTCGTTCGTTTTGGAGTTGTATCAAAAAAGTAGCCGCGTTGTTGACGCATAAAAACGAGGCCACATAACGAAAAGGAGGCGGGATAGTTGATTAATCTTGGAGACATCGTCAGGCTGAAGAAGCCGTACGGGGGGTACACCCGCGGCATCGTCGCCGAGATCGTGAGTACCTTCCACAAGAAAATCTCCGTAGCGCGCTTTGGCGAGGGCGGAGTGCTGGGCGTCACCAACACCAAGGACGAGAGCAGGGCCATGCCCCGCAACGTCTCGCTCTACCTCTTCAAGCCGGGGGAGGACGGGGGCGTGGAGCTGCTGATGGCGACGGAGCACCTCCCCGAGTTTTGCGATTTCCATGTCAGCGAGCTCGTGCTGATCAAAAAGGCGAATGAGACAGGATACGGAGAAAAGGAGATCGACATCGCCGGGGTTTTGGGTCTGGATCGGTGCCCGGAGTGCGGGGAAAACTTCGGGGAGCAGAACCCGGCGAAGCACCTCATGGACAAGCACGGTTGGAGCGAGGAAAAGGCCACGATCTGGCTGTGTCTGAATATATGATGGATGTAGGTAAATGGCGAAGATTGAAAAAATAATAAAGCGCAACGGACGCATCGTTGATTTCGATCAGTCCAAGATCACCGCGGCCATCTTTGGGGCGGCGCAGGCCGTCGGCGGGCGGGACAAGCGCATCGCCGAACTGACATCCGACGAGGTCGTGCGCGTCCTTGAGGAGCGGTACGCCGGCAAAGTGCCAACGGTTGAAGATATCCAAGACACGGTAGAAAAAGTTTTGGTCGAGCTGGGCCACGCGCGGACGGCCAAGGCGTACATCTTGTACCGGAGGCAGCATGAGGAGATGCGGAAGCTGCGCTCGACTTTCGTAGACGTGCGGCAGGTGGTGGACGGTTACTTGGGACGGGTGGACTGGCGGGCGAAAGAGAACGCGAACATAGACTACGCACTCAGCGGGATGGAGCACCACATCGCGAGCTCGGTGGTCGCGCGCTACGTCCTCGACCGTGTCTACCCGATGGAGATTTCGGACGCCCACACCAACGGGGATTTGCACATTCACGATCTGGGAAAAGGCATATGCGGGTACTGCGCGCGGTGGAGTTTGAGCCAGCTCTTGGCGGAAGGGTTCAACGGCGTTCCCGGAAAGGTAGCATCGAAGCCGCCAGCGCATTTAGACACAGCTCTTCTTCAAGCCGCGAACTTCTTGGGGTCACTCACGAACGAGTGGGCCGGCGCAATGGCGCTGAACTCGCTCGACACGCTACTCGCCCCGTTCGTGCGGAAGGACGGACTGAGCTACAGGCAGATAAAGCAGGCGATGCAGGCATTCGTTTTTAACCTGAACGTCACCTCGCGCTGGGGGGCTCAGAGCCCTTTTACCAACGTGACCTTTGACCTGACCGTGCCGGAGGATCTCGCGGGCCAGCCAGCCGTCGTCGGGGGCAAACCGGGCGACCGCACCTACGGGGAGTTCACGAAGGAAGCCGAACTCCTGAACCGCGCTTTCATCGAAGTCTTGGAGGAAGGCGACATGAACGGGCGGGTTTTTACCTTTCCCATCCCGACTTACAGTTTGACGCCCGACTTCGACTGGGACAGCGATCTGTCGTCGGCACTGTTCAAGATGACCGCCAAGTTCGGCCTGCCGTACTTCCAGAACTTCGTCAACAGCGACCTGAAGCCGTCTGATGTCCGCAGTATGTGCTGTAGGCTCAGGCTCGATCTGAGAGAACTCAGGAAAAACGTGACTGGCGGGCTCTTCGGATCCGGCGACGCGACGGGGTCCCTGGGCGTGGTCACCATAAACATGCCCCGCATCGGGCACATCGCGAGAAACGAGGACGAGTTCTTCGAGCGGCTGGAGTATGTCATGGAACTCGCCAAGCGGTCTCTCGAGCTCAAGCG
>JAUWXD010000098.1 GCA_030616505.1 Hadesarchaea archaeon | reverse complement strand
CGGGGGTTCGAATCCTCCCCGGGCTACCTCTCTAAATCTCAACAAGGGTGGCTGTGTTTGTATCGACGACGCCCTGGACCTTGTGGACGCCTTCCACGACAGTGCCTGTCAACGCATCCAAGCTTTTGACCTCTACGAGTACTATGAGGTCATAAGGCCCAGTAACCACGTGCACCGATTTGACTCCACTCAGTCCACGGATTTCCTTCGCGGCTTGTTTCACTTTTCCGATCGCCGCCGTTATCAACACATATGCGTGTGTCACTAAATCACCTCGTCATTTCTTAACCGCAATCCTTAAAAATATGTCTGAACTTTGAGCGCTTACTTCATTCGCTTGGGGATTCTTTTATAGTGAGTTTTTTCTTAAGGATGAGTTCAGCCGCCCTCACGACAGAGCCGTTGGAACCTATGGCCCTGGCGACTTGGGCCTTGGGCACATGGATAGTTATTTCCTCTTCTTGTTCCTCGACATTTTCTATAGGGACCCCCAGCATCTGTTTGAGTTTTTCAATGGTTTCGTTTCCCACTTGCTCAGATCCACTTGAGATTTCATGGCTCCTTTTAAAAGGCTTACGAGAAACCTTGTCCCTCAACCGCCGATTTTGTACTTCAGGCGTACTCCCCAGCTTTCCGGGATATCTTTCAACCTATTGAAAATTCCAGGCACGTGCCCGGCTCCAACCACGCAGGCCACCTTGGTGCCTTCCGCCAATAACATGGCCAGTCTCGAGGCCATGTAAGCATCTCTTTCCTTGATTAGGACATCGTAAGAGGTGGGCGAAGCCCGCTTCAGCCCCTCCAACAGATAACTGACGACTTTCTCGTCGGTGAGCTGCTCTAACTTCACCGGTTTCCCGATAGGTAGGAGTCCAACAAGTAGCTCCCCAAACATCCTGAACCTCTCGCGCCATGGCATTCGGTCTGTCAACCTCTGGAGGGTCAACCCGATATCTTGGTCTATGAGTTCGACTCTAGCCCCAACTTCTCGGGCGTGTTTGATTGCGACCAGCATTTCCTCTCCTGCAGGCATCCCGGTCTGGCGCGAGAACTTTCGCTGGAGTAGATGAATCAGACCGCCGAGCAAGAGCAGCTTTGGTCCGGCGCGTGCAACATCACGTGTTCCTGGCCGCTTTGCTCTTTGAGTGAGTGCCAGATACCGAGTCGGGCAGAGCTCGACGGCCACAATATCCGGCCGCTCCTTCTGTATTATATCTCTGACATCGACCGCACTTTTAGGTAGAACGTGTGCGACGCCTATGAGGAATAGCCGATCATCGATTTTTTTCAGCACACCGGCCACCTACAACTCGATAAATCAAGAGGAGGTTCGCACCAGCTCGATTAACTTTGGAAAGTTTGAGCTTCACACCTTCCCGAACCTTGACGAACCCCACCCCCCCGGCTAACGATTTCGCTTTCGCTCCACCCACTATCCACGGGGCAACGGCCACTTGCACCTCGTCGACCAAACCATGCTTGAGCATCTCCCAGTTGAGGGTAGATCCCCCCTCCAGCAGTAGCTTATGTACCCCTCGCGAGTGTAGTTCCTCAAGCAGCCAGGAGAGATTTACCTCTTTTTTGCCATTGACAATAACATCTGCTCCCGTGACGCGTAATTTCTCTAGCTTTTTTTGTTTGGCCTTTCTCGTCACAGCCACGATGGTATCTGCCGAGCTGTCTATGATTCTAGCATTCGGTGGCGTTCTCGCTTCCCTGTCTATCACCACACGAATGGGATTCTTTCCATGTACCCGCCTCACCGTCAGAGAGGGATTGTCGGCGAGCACCGTACCAACACCGACCATTATCGCATCGACTCCTGCCCTGAGCTTGTGGACGCGGTCTAGGTCGGCCTCACATGAGATTCGGCTGTCTCCTTCCACTGTTGCGATTTTCCCATCGAGGGTCATTGCAGCGTTGAGGATTACATAGGGGCGAGCCATTTACATACCAAACGAAATCTTGTCCATCATCACTTAAGTCGTTTGCAAAAAGGGGCCAGGGCCGGGATTCGAACCCGGGCTGCGGGATCCACAGTCCCGAATGCTGACCACTACACTACCCTGGCCACGTGCAAAAATTGGTGTTGTATGTATTTAGATTTGCCCGCCTGAAGAGACAGTGGTTGGCTCACTCTTCTTCTTTCTCAGCTTCCTCTTCTTCCTTGGCTTCTTTTTGTGGTTCTTCTTCTTTCGGCTCTTCTTCGGGTTCCTTGATGGTGTCGCGTATGTACTGGTGCACGAGTTTCGTGACACGCTCGCGGAGCTCTTGGTCCTTTTCAAAACGCTTGAAATAGTCGTCCTTGAGCCAACCCCAGTTGTCGGGCTTTTTCACCTTGAAAGTTATCTCAGGCATGTCATCCCCGCTAATACTTGTGAGGAACTGTTATGTAAATTTTCACTCCTCTAAAGTCGCCACGTTTATTAATCTCCACAACCTACTTTATTTTGCACGCTTTTGGACATCGTGTGAGTGAGGAGGTTTAAAGTTGCCCCTACAAACAATAAAAAAGGCAATGACTTATTTGGAGAGCGGTCTAGCGACTATCCCTGATGGTGTAGCAGTGTTTGATAAACAGGGTAGATTTGTTTATGTGAATCCCACGGTTTTAACTCGGCTGGGCCGTAAAAAAGATGATTTGATTGGGAAAACCCTCATAGAACTATCGCCCCCTATCATGAGTTCTAAGGTGACGAAAGCCATTGCAGAAAGGGTAAAAAAGCGTTTGGGAACTGGCAAATCCATAGTTGGCGCAGAAATAGAATTGATTGATAAAGATGGCAAACTGTTGCCTGTATCCTACTCGGCGGCGGCAATCAGAGAT
>JAUWXD010000031.1 GCA_030616505.1 Hadesarchaea archaeon | reverse complement strand
GCTAATTGGAAAGCAGTATAACTGGCAAACTTACATGTTGACCAAATCGTTATATGTGCGAAAGTCTTTATAGACGCTACTGGGCACGACGCTTCGATAGCTCGTACCGTGCAGCAAAAGATACCCGGCGCCAAATTCCCGACAAGCACGGGCGGAGTTGTAGGGGAAAAACCGATGTGGGCAGATATGGGCGAGAAGGAAATTATTCAAAACACGCGAGAGATATATCCTGGCTTGATTGTGACAGGTATGGCGGCGAACACTGTCTTTGGGTCGCCTCGTATGGGGGCAATTTTTGGAGGGATGTTGCTCTCGGGCAAAAAAGCGGCCGAGGTCGCCCTGCAGCTACTCGACAAAAAGTGAACTCAAATCTTCCCTGAAGGTGCGAATCTCCTTTATTTTTTTGAAATTTTTCCGGATGAGTTCGGTGAGCTTGAGTTGAGCGAAGAGTTCATCGATTTCGCTCGCCGTAGCTTTTGTGCGCGGGTACCTAGGCAACGCGCGACAGCCTCCAGCATGCCGTGGTTGCCAAATCCCTAACTTCTTCGAAATTTTTTCTATCTCCAATTTATCGAATCCGAGGAGGGGTCTCAATATTGGAAATTTTATCCCGTTTGAAATCGCTGCCATATTGCTCAGGGTCTGCGACGCTTTTTGCCCTAATGATTCGCCAGTTACTATGCCTCCAGCTCCCTCCTGCTCGCAGACTAGCTCGGCAGCTTTGAACATGCTCT
The DNA here is from genome assembly GCA_030616505.1 of Hadesarchaea archaeon. Next base: position 5,066 of record JAUWXD010000031.1, on the reverse strand, counting down.
TTTTACATAACAGGCACGTGTACTCCTTGCGATCATTTTTCTCAACAATCACACGTAGAACCTCTGCCCAAGGATAAATGATAGCTTTCTCGAATTCCGAAACCTTCCCAACGCTTTTCAGTGCGTTTATCGTGAGTTCGGACACCTCTTTGATTGCATAGGGGTATATGTGGAAATGAAGGGGTATGACTTCGAAGCGTTTTGACGCAAGGATGTATGCGACAGGAGAGTCAATCCCTCCAGATGTCAAACATACGACTCTTTCTTTCACGCAGACCACAGATGTTTTATCGATATGTTTGTTAAAAGAATGGTGTGCCGGGGTGGCCCAACCTGGAAAGGCGGCGGGTTGCAGACCCGCTTTTTGCCGGTTCAAATCCGGCCCCCGGCTCCAGCACCAACCGTTCTAAAGTGCTCTGACAACGATCGTGTCAACCATCTGCTTGATTTCGTCCCTTAAGGCGTCCGGGAGGCCGAAGATTCCAACATCCATGAATCCACGAATAATCAGCGATTCGGCCTCATCCTGTGAGAACCCTCGAGCCATCAGGTACTGGATTTGTTCCTCTGCTATCTTTCCCACTGCCGCCTCATGTGAAAGTTCGGTGCCCTCCACCTTTCCCATCAATTCAGGGATGGAGTGGATGAGAGCTTCATTTGATAACAAGAGTCCCCTGCATTCGAGGTGCGCTCGCGAGTCCTCGTGCTCTCCGACCAAGAGTCCGCGTGCATAAATCCGTGCTTTATCAGCTGCGATAGCTCGTGCGATGACCTCTCCCTTGCTCCCCTTGCCCTGAAGAACCACTTTCGAGCCCACGTCCAGATACGAATTTTTACCTCCGTGCATGATAGTATTGAAACTGACTTTCGAGTTTACTCCCTTACAATATGCAACCGGGTACATTTGGAGGCTCTTCACGGGTTTCAAACAAACGTAATTGCTTACGAACGTCGCGTCGTCTTCTAAAAGGGCTGCGCTTCTGGGACGGACATCAAAATTTTGGGCCCAGTTGTGAATCATGGTGAAAGTGAGCTTCGCATCTTTCTTTACGTAAAATTCCGAAATCCCGACGTGCAGACCGCGTTTGACGTTTGGATGAACTGCGCAACCAGTTATGATTTGGGCTTCAGAACCCGGCTCTGCTATTATCAGGTTATGGACATTCTGGTTGAAATTTTCCTTTGAGATGAACATGCAGGCCTGAAGAGGGAGTGCGATTTTTTGGTCCTTTAGCACTCGGATGAAATAACCATAATCCTTCTCCAACTCTGCCAAAGCGGTGTATTTGTCTGTGTTAACATTGACGAGTTTCCACCAATAATCCTTCACCCAGCGATACTTTTTGAGGGCGTCTTTAGTACTCATTATCTCTGCTTTCCCCTCGAATGTTTTTTTCATTCTTTTGAAAATTGCGGACCGGTCTATCTGAAAATACGTGCCAGATCTATCTACTTCATCTGTCCTCACACCAGCGCTCAGGGCCCTTTCGGCAATGTCTTTTGAGAGGGAGGAAACTGAGTGAGAGGGATGAAGAGCAGCTTTTCTACTGAAAACCCTGATATCTAAATCAGGCCCTAACGCTGCCGGTTTATCTATCGCTTTCGACTTAGCTTTTTTACCTTTGGGCATTTTTCACACCACTTGTAACCCCTTTTCATGATCAGGTCGAATATCTTGCTCGGCTCTCCCGAGCACGCAGCCATACCATAAAACATCACGTGCGCCACATCTGCTTTCACGTAATTCAGTATGTGGCCGAGGTGGGTTATCAACAATCCCGACCGTCCCTTCAAAAACTCGTTAATCGCCTTGCCAATTACTTCCAAATTCTCAACATCCACGCCTGAGTCTGGTTCGTCAAACATTGCAAACTTTGGCTTCTGGGCAAGCAACTGAAAAATTTCCGACCGCTTGAGTTCACCTCCGGAGAATCCCAGATTCAAATCCCTACCCATAAACTCCATGGGAATGTTCGTGGTTCTGGCAAGTTCTACCTCGTCCACTTTCCCTTTCGAGATGTGCTTGAAAACCTCGCCAAGTTTGACTCCTCTTATCGGGGGAGGATTCTGGAAGGCTACCCCTATTCCCAGCTTAGCGCGCTCATCTGTTGGCATTTTTGTGATGTCATTATCATCAAATTTGATTTTACCTGAAACGATTTGGTAGCTCGAAAATCCTAAAATCGCTGCTATCAGGGAGCTTTTCCCGGAGCCGTTTGGACCTAGCAAGACGTGGGTCTCACCTTCAGGTATCTCCAGGTCTAATTTGTTCAGCACCTTCTTCCCCGCGATTTTGACGGTCAAGTCCGCTATCGTTAGAATCGCCAACCGTTCACCCACCCAAAGTTAGCGTTTCAGATGTCCTAAAAGTTTCTCTTGGAGTGGTTTATTAGCATCCCAGATAGCAATCCCACTGTCTTGTTGAGCAGCAGATTAGACAACTACGCTTTCAATGATGCCAATTGACGCACAAAGTTTAATTTGCACGGCAATTATCGCACTCTGGGCATAAGATGAAACAACTTCACCTCTCTCAAACCCACCGATCGCTTGGAGCGCAGCTTGTCGAATTTGCTGGTTGGGAGATGCCGCTGGTGTATAGTTCCGTGGCTGAGGAGCACCTAGCCGTGCGTGAGGCAGTAGGTCTCTTCGATGTCGGCCACATGGGGGAGTTTAGCGTGCGAGGTCCCAAAGCAGTCGACTTTCTCCAGCACGTTACCTCCAATGACGTTGCCAAACTAACAGTTGGGGATGTCCAATACTCAACGGTCCTCAACGAGCGAGGTGGCATTATGGACGACGTATTGATACACAGAATGAAGCAAGATGAGTTCATCGTCGTCTGCAATGCTGTCAACGTTGAAAAGCTGAATGGCTGGTTTGCACAGCATCGAGGTGATAATGCAACTATCAAGGATATCTCCGAAACCACATCCATGTTGGCCCTCCAAGGACCAAATGCACAACAAGTTCTTCAACCACTTACCGAACTAGATCTCAATCAGCTCAAACGATACAGTGCTACGGAAACAGAAATTGCTGGCACCCGTGTGCTTGTGAGCAGGAGCGGATATACGGGAGAGGATGGTTTCGAACTCTTCATTTTCGACGAGCCCACCACAAATTCTACCCGCACCGAGAATGTATGGAAAACTTTACTCCGAGCTGGCGAAGACGCAGGTATCAAACCTTGCGGTCTTGGCGCGCGTGACACGACACGATTAGAAGCTGGCCTGTGCCTTTATGGCAAGGAACTGTCGGAAGATACCACTCCGCTCGAAGCTCGTATCGATTTCGCGGTGAAGTTCGAGAAGGGCAAATTCATAGGGCGTGCCCCTCTGTTAGAACGGAAAAGCGCTGGACTCAAACATGCTCGGGTGGGACTGCGGATGCTGGAGGCAGGAGTACCAAGACAAGGATACGGAATTTTCAAGGAAGATGAAAAAGTTGGGACGGTCACATCTGGTACTTTCTCTCCGTTGCTCAAAGTTGGGATCGCGATGGGCTACGCCAAGCCTGAGCTAAATGTGGGAGATAAAATATCTGTCGAGATTCACGGTAAGAAACGTGCGGCAGAGATAGTCAACTGGCCTTTTTACGACTCAACGCGATATGGACACAGAAGGCGGTGAGATGGCAAGAGTATTCAATCATCTCGCAGAGGACGTGATTAATCCAGGATTCTGCAGCAAGTGCGGCGCCTGTGTAGCAACATGTCCTGTTAAGTGTTTGGAGTTAAAGGACGAAATTCCAGTCTTGACCAAGGGTTGCATCAATTGCCACATATGTTATGGGATGTGCCCAGAAGTCGTAAACCCCAAGACTTTCCAGAAGACCATTTTCGGTGGCGTGTCTCCAGATGAGCTTTTGGGTACTTATGTCCAAACGTTGTCCGTTGAAACCACGAATGCCGCAATAAAAGCCCGTTGCCAAGATGGAGGCGCAGTCACAGCATTGCTGAGTTCGCTCCTAGATGCAGGCTACATAGATGGGGCAGTTGTGGTCGGAACAGCGGAAGAACCGTGGCGCCCAGTCGCTCGAGTCGCAACGAATACCAAGGAACTCATCGAACATGCTGGTAGCAAGTACACGCAGGCCCCAATCTTTTTAGGGTTGCGTGATGCGGTCGACCTTTACTGTTGCGAGCGAGTGGCGATAGTAGGTACGCCCTGTCAAATTCTTGCTTCTTGGAGGGTGAAGTTCTCCAACCCGACGAACCGGCATCTTGCGGACGCCATAAAACTCCGTGTCGGGCTTTTCTGCGGTGGAGTTTTTGGATACAATAGATTCTTGGTTAACGTCGTCGATAAGCAGCTCCGTACTCCTCTCGGAGAGGTAGCAAAGTTCGACGTGAAAAATGGCAAGTTCATAATTTATCGCAGACGCAAACCAAAGCGAGAGCTTGCTCTCAGCGCCGTGAAACGATACGTGGATTTGCCATGTAAACTTTGCACGGACTTCGCTGCTGAGCTGGCAGATGTCTCCGTTGGTTCGGCCGGTTCTCCAGAGGGGCGATCGACGGTACTCATCCGCACTCCTACGGGCACCGAGGCTTTCGATGAAACGAAGAAGTTCAGAAAATTCAAATCTGTTGAACTAGAGAAAGTCAGACCAGGCATCGAAGGGATTAGGAAGGAAGCCAAGGCAAAGAAGTCGGCAGCAGCGAAGGAATTGGAGATAATGCGCAGGATGAATAAACCTATTCCTGTGTGGCTGCAGGAGCGTCCATTGGAACACTGGAAGGAAACACCTGAATCTCTCAGAGACATCCATGCTCGTAGAGCATCTGTAGGAATCGACAAAATTTAGAGTAGAGCTTTCTCAATTATCCTCAACGACTTTACGGGCTCTGGCCCTATAGGCGACCCGACTACCACCCTAGTGATTCCAATCCTCTTCAATTCATTAACTCCCGAACCCGGCATGTTTTTAATATAACCCCAAAAACTATGTGTGATGGCAGAAGTAGGGATAGGCCTTGCAGGGCTGGGCTTTATGGCTAGGGTTCACTCCAGAGCTTTGAGCAGGATACCGGAGGCAAGGATAGTCGCCGCGTGGTCTAAGTT
>JAUWXD010000096.1 GCA_030616505.1 Hadesarchaea archaeon | reverse complement strand
TTCAGACGATCGGTTCCAAACGCGACAACTTTTTCTTCAGTTCTTCGCTGCAAGCTCCCACCACCTCACCTATAACCATCTTGCCTTAAAAAAGAAAACGGTGGTAGGTTTGTTGAGACAAGTAAAAGTGTTACTCCCAGTATATTATAGAAGTTCAACAAAAGCTAGTTCAGTGGTCAAGTGGTCGTACATATATCAGAATGTGTGATGGGGGTATTCGCGTTTGACGAAGAGGGACGGATGGTCGCCTCAAAAAAATTTACCCGAGACCCCGTGGAAATTGCTGGGCGACTCGCAAGCGTTCAAATGGGTACTCCCACTGCCGAACATCGTGAGCTTATCGAAGGATTGGTGAAAGAGGGCCAACACGAGTTCACACTAGAGTCGGAGACGCTTGTGAGCAGGCTCAGAAAGGAATTCAGAGAGGCGAAGTTCAAAGTAAACATGCCTAACCGTGCGGGGTCGATTCTCCGAGGGAAGCTTCGAGACATTGCGGAAGATGCCGGTTTCGAAGGTGTGGACAAATTCGCACGGGAAGTTAACTTCATCCTGACGCGCCATAAACTTCGCAAAGAAGCGGCGCAACGTGACAAACTCATCATCTATTCCATAAGCGTGCTTGACGAAATCGACAAATTTTCAAACATCCTCGCAGGAATGGTTCGAGAATGGTACTCGATTCACTTCCCTGAACTAGACCATCTGGTTCCGGAGCATTCCACCTACATGAAACTTGTCATTACCATTGGCCCACGCGAACGGTTTACTCCATCGGCGATAAAAGACGCTGTAGAAAGTTCAGAGGAAGATGCGAACAAAATCGTCGAAGCCACGCGTGAATCACTTGGGGCACCGTTTGACGAACTCGATGTAAAAGCACTACGGGATAGTGCCAAAGAAATCCTCAACCTCTACGATGCCCGTGACCGAATAGCAGAGTACATCGACGGGTTGATGTCTCAGATCGCACCCAACCTCCGTGCAGTGGCGGGTAGCTCGATTGGTGCTCGCCTTATCTCGCTCGCCAAGGGGCTTGAGAAGCTTGCCCGCATGCCTGCAAGCACTATCCAAATATTGGGGGCTGAAAAAGCCCTCTTTCGAGCGCTGAAATCGGGAGCGAGACCTCCAAAACACGGGGTGATCTACCAGTACCAAGATGTGCGAGGATCACCCAAACGACTACGGGGTAAAATCTCGCGAGCACTCGCGGGTAAGATAGCCATCGCGGCGAGGGTCGACTCAATGGCAGGAGAATTCGTCGGTGATAAACTGGCTGCCGGATTGAAATCTCGCATAACAAATATACGAGCCACAGGTGAGAGAGGATAGTGAATAAAATGCCAAAGATTACACCTCACGAAAACATCGGAAATGTATTTTGGGTCGAATTTGAAGACAGGACAAAAAAGTTGGCCACTCGAAGCTTGGCTCCAGGGTTCAAGGTGTATGATGACGAAAAATCCCTCAAAGAAGGTTCGGATGAGTACCGATTGTGGGACCCCTACAGAAGTAAACTCGCCGCCGCCATACTGAAGGGAGTAGAAAACGTGCCGCTTCAGGATGGATCTCGAGTGCTTTACTTGGGGGCAGCGAGCGGCACGACCGCCAGCTTCGTGAGCGACATGATCGGCCCAGAAGGGTATGTATACTGCGTGGAGGTTTCTTCCCGTCCGCTCCGCGACTTGCTAGAGGTCTGCAACAAGAGATTGAACATGTCTCCGATTTTAGCAGACGCCCGACAGCCAAGTAACTACTGCGCACTTATCGAGAAGACGGACGTGATATACCAAGATATCGCCCAGCCAGACCAGACAGACATCTTTCTTACAAACGTGCGGGCATTCTTACAAAAAGACGGATACGCTGTGTTGGCTCTAAAGGCCCGCAGTATCGACGTCACAAAGGAGCCGAGGGAAATCTTCAGAAACGAGATGGAAAAGCTCGAGAAAGAGATGGAGATTGTCGACGCGAAAATCCTAGACCCCTACGAGAAAGACCACGCTTTGCTCGTGCTACAGAAATAAAATATCAGTGTTGCCTGTACTTTCAGCGTGTGGTTACTTCACAGCCTTGCTCGGTGACAATGACCGTGTGTTCTGCCTGTGCAACCTTGCCTTTAGCCCGCTCCGCCAATATGTAATATGGCCAGAGAGCCCCGCCATTCATCAGCTCACGAAGCGTCAACTCCAGCCTGAGCTTTGACATGCGCTTCGCCAGCCACCGCTCGGTAAAAGGAAGTCCATTGTAATCGCGTTTGACATCTCGTAAAAGTTCCCGAGACATGCGCAAACGAGTTGGTATATCACGCAGATGACGGAAAATGTAGACTTTCTTTTGGTCCTCCACGTACCCTGCTCCGTCTGTAACGAAAGGTTCGATTGCCAAGACATCGCCAGCCTCCAACTTCTGCCCCGTCTCTTCCTTCACGTTCGGAATCGTCAACCCGGCATGCAATTCCCACCGCGCCAAGCTGTGCCCCGTGAGGTTGCGGACCGGCTTCAGGCCCACCGCAGTCGCCGTTTCCTCCACCACTTTCCCTATTTCGCCCACATCGATTCCGGGTTTTACTGCGTTGATAGCTACCTCAAGTGCCTGCTCGACCACTTGAACCATCTCATCCTCCTCTCCAGTTGCGACCGTGAATGCAGTGTCGGCGATGTACCCATCAAGATGAGCCCCCAAGTCGATCTTCACCATGTCGCCTTCCTTGACCACAGTGCTGTCGTTGGCCGGAGGGCTGTAGTGAGCGGCGACTTCGTTGACCGAAACGTTGCAGGGGAATGCTGGCTTGGCGCCTTTCTGAGCAATCAGCTCCTCTGTCTTCTCGGCTATCTCGAGCAGCAAAATCCCTGGCTTCACGAG
>JAUWXD010000064.1 GCA_030616505.1 Hadesarchaea archaeon | reverse complement strand
CATTTCCGGAGTTGATGAGTGCCCCTATAGCGATGCTCAACATTAATGCAACTGCAGTGATTACAATTATTTTAGTCGTGCTGAAAGTAATCGCCCTCACCAAAAATAAGTTTGTAGGCAGCTAGTTTAAGCTATTGAGTGAAAACGAATTTGGTATCACATGAAGCGATTTTGCTACCGATGCGGCGCGCTCGAGGCGGAGCGTGGGCCACTGATAAATGGGTTATGCCAGCGTTGTTTCATGGAGGATAACCGCCTCCTTCAGGCACCGACGCAGCTCGAGGTCGTAGTTTGTGGACGATGCGGAGCTCATCTCATCGGCAAGCGATGGTATCAACCCAGCGAGGGAGACCCCATCGTTAATGCTACTCGAGCGACCGTTCTCTCTGGACTAAAAGTTAGACGCCTGACCGATGTAGGGGTAAAGTTCCTACGCCCTCAAGAAGCACCCGAAGTCGAGCTTTCGATTCAGCCGAAGCTCGGGGGGAGTATTATCGAGGTCAGGGCGAGCGGAAAAGTTCACGAGCTTCAGGTTCAACCACAGACCGATGAGGCGCGTATCAAGTCAGAGTTGAAACGGAGAACGTGCGACGTATGCAGCTTGAAAAGTGGTCGCAAATATGAGGCCATACTGCAGCTTAGGGGCGAGTTCAAACGTCCAGGAGTCATGGAGGCAATCGAGCGAATCGCGGCAGAGGCAGGTAAGCGAGACCGAACGGCTTTCATATCAAATGTTGAGGAGTTAGACGAAGGGCTGGATTTCTACGTGAACCCTGTTGGCTTGGCGAGGCAGATGGTGGTGATGCTCAAATCGAAGTTCGGGGCCAAGGTCAAGGAGAGCCCGAAACTGGTTGGTCAGACACGTGACGGGCGTGAAAGGTACAAATACTCGATCCTCGCTAGGCTTCCGAGCGAAGGAAGTTAATAAGCGTAAAAATTATACTTTTATGGCGTGGTTTAATGGTCGAATTAACTGGCTCAAAGGCGCTGATTGAGGCGCTCAAAGCAGAGGACGTGAAGCACATCTTCGGCATTCCCGGGGGTGCGGCGATTCCAATTTACGATGCCCTCTACGATGAGAAAGAAATCCACCACATCCTCACTCGCCACGAGCAGGGTGCGGCTCACGCGGCGGACGGTTATGCTCGAGTACTGGGAAAGCCGGGCGTGTGTATGACAACATCGGGGCCAGGGGCGACCAACTTGACCACAGGGATATTGAATGCCTACATGGACAGCTCTCCAGTTGTGGCTATCTCTGGCCAAGTGCCGACCGCGACTCTAGGAACGGATGCTTTTCAGGAGGCAGACATGCTGAGCGTGATGCTACCCATAACAAAGCACAACTTCATCATTCACAAGATAGAAGAACTCCCATCGGTGGTCAGACTCGCGTTCAAGACAGCAATAACTGGGAGACCCGGTCCCGTTCACATCGACCTGCCCAAGAACGTTCAAGTCAACAAGGCGGACTTGAAAATTCCCGCTGTCATCAAGTACGAGAAGAATTTGAAACTGGACCCGAGCGCGGAAGAAGTGAGGAAGGCCGTCCACATGCTCGCTAATGCCGAACAGCCCGTCATCTACGCGGGCGGAGGGATAATGTGGTCGGGAGCGTCCGCCGAGCTTGTTGAATTGGCAGAGTTGCTTGGAGCTCCGGTGACCACCTCTCTACTTGGTAAAGGGACGATTCCAGAGAACCACCCCCTCGCGCTGGGGATGCTCGGTATGCACGGGCGGATGACGGCGAACCTCGCGGTCACCGAGTGCGATGTTCTGCTCGGAGTCGGGGTGAGGTTCAGCGACCGCGCAACTGGCGATTTGCGCCACTTCGCCTCCCGCGCGAAGGTCATCCACATCGACATAGACCAAGTGGAGATTGGAAAGAGCGTGCGCGTGGATTTACCGATAATCGGGGATGCGAAGCGCTCGCTGGCTGCGATTGTCAAGGGACTTCGCACCCAAGTAAAGCGGGGTCGGACCAGCAGGTGGCTCCAGCGGATAAAAAAGCTACACGAGCAGCTGACACCACGCATGGACTACGACGAGGTCCCGATTAAACCACAGCGAGCGATCAAAGAAATAATGGGAGTGCTCGACGATGACGCGATCATCGTGACCGAGGTCGGGCAGTGTCAGATGTGGGCGGGACATTTCTGTCAGATAAAGAAACCGAGACACTTCATTTCCTCAGGCGGTTTGGGGACGATGGGATTTGGGTTCCCTGCCGCGATGGGTGTGAAGGTCGCTTGCCCGAAGTCTGATGTCGTCAACATTGCTGGTGATGGGAGCTTTCAGATGAACTCGCAAGAGCTCGCCACGGTTGTAGAGAATAAAATCAACGTCGTTTCCTGCATCTTCCACAACGGCTATCTCGGACTGGTGAAGCAGTGGCAGGATTTATTCTTCCAGAAGCGGAGGTCTGCTGTCAAGCTTGGAAAGTCCCCAGATTTCGTGAAGCTGGCTGAGGCTTACGGCGCGTGGGGTGACCGTGCGACGAGGCCCAGCGAGATAGCACCTAAACTCAAAGAGGCTTTGCGTTCTGGCAAGCCTGCTGTGCTTGACATAGTTATCGACCCCGATGAGCACGTACTGCCGATGGTTCCGGCAGGAGGGAGGTTGGACGCACCGATCCTGACCTAGGTGATTGAATGAAGACCAGAATTTTCTCCGTGCTCTGTCAAAACGTTCCTGGCGTCATGATGAGAATGTCGCGCTATTTCACTCGCCGTCAGATCAACATAGACTCCATCACCGTAGGAATAGAACCGACGGGGCTGGCGCGTATCATCCTGATGTTCAAGGCTGATGATGACTTGGCTGAGCTCATGCGCAGGATAGTGGATCGGGCAGAGCCAGTCGTCGATGTGGAGGTAATCGACCCAGAACGGAGCATCGTGCGAGAGGTGGCGCTGCTCAAGACGAAGAAACTTGGCGAGAAAAGGATGTGGCAGACCGCACAGCAGATCGAAAAGGCAGGAGGGCGAGTACTAGAGGCGAAAGGAGGGATCGTGATAGCCGAGCTCAGCGGAAAACACGATGAGATTGAGCGAGTTATCAAAGAGCTGGGGGCGGAGGTGCTGAAAGAGGTCGCGCGCTCAGGTCAAGTTCTTATATCGCGAGAAGAAATGTGTGAGGATTGATGTGGCAAAAATTTACTATGAACGGGATGCCGATTTGAAACCGCTCGACGGAAAAACCATCGCGATAATCGGCTACGGGAACCAGGGGCAGGCACAGGCCAACAACCTTCGTGACTCCGGTTGCAAGGTGATTATCGGGAGCGTAAAGGACCCGAGCTACGACCAGGCCGTGAAGGATGGGTTTGAGATATACGACATCGCGGAGGCTGCAAAGCGTGCGGACATCGTCCACATCTTGGTTCCGGATGAGTACCAAGCAGGGGTCTACAAAAAAGACATCGAACCGCACATGAAGAGCGGAAAGGCGCTGTGTTTCAGCCACGGGTTCAACATCCACTTCAAGCAGATTGTGCCGGCTAAGGAAGTCGATGTCATAATGATCGCTCCGAAAGCTCCCGGGGCGCTCCTCCGCCGGATGTATCAGCAGGGTTCAGGAACTCCTGGTCTGCTGGCCGTTGAACAAGACGCGAGCGGTAAGGCGAAACAGATAGCGCTCGCCATGGCCAAGGGAGTCGGGCTCACGCGCATAGGCGTAGTCGAGACTACATTCAAGGAGGAAGTCGAAACAGACCTCTTCGGATTCAATTGTCCGGGAGATAGAAAGGTCATCTCTATTTACTTGAAT
>JAUWXD010000019.1 GCA_030616505.1 Hadesarchaea archaeon | reverse complement strand
TTCGGCGAGCGTAATTTGAACATTTTCGCCATCGGTGATCACCAAGATGTTGTCGCCAGGCTGTTTGTCGTCCATGAAATCGTAATAATCTTCTAGTGTGTTTATGGTCACATTGTCAAATTGATAAATTCGCGCGCCCAAGGTGAAATTTTCAGCAGGGTAATCTGCGTAAACAGCGGAAACATAGATCCCTGGCTTTGGCACCAAAAGCATTAAGAGTACCGCGAGACACACGACCCCAAGCACAAAATTTCCCATCGACCCCGCCGCGAACATGCGCAGTCTTTTTGAAACAGACGCCCGCATCAACTGCTTTTCGTTTGGTTCTACGAAAGCGCCCGGAATCGCCACAAGAAACATCCCCCCAACCGATTTCGTCTGGAGCCCTTGCGCGTGTAGTAGGATGCCATGAGAAAATTCATGAACTAGCAGAATACTCCCGATTGCAATGAGCCAAGCGACGATGCTTAGGCCGGGAATCAACCCGGGATATGCTAAAACTACACCTGGGAGCCGGACTGCGGGGTGAGTTAATATAAATACCAAGTTGAACGCGAGAATCACAAAGATAAACACCATCATGCATGTCCCAACTACTGCCGCCAAGGTACCGTAGGCGCGCCACCCTCGTTTGGAGATTCTGGCCATGCGATCGATGAAATTCAAGCCTCGCTTCGTGCGCCACATTATCAATCCTGGTGCAACCGTGAACCCGCGCTTCTTGAGGTCATACCAGCGATCTATTAAACCGATGGAAACCCAAAGTAGGAGGATCAGAGCAATCGCGACAAGCACTACTTCAAACATTTGAAGCACCGTAGTCAATACTACGGGCAAAGTTTAAACGTCTACGCTAAGCTCTGGGGTTTGGGGACAGGGATGTTTTCGCTCGTATTAACAACGGTCAAAAACCAAGCGGAAGCCAAACGGCTGGCCGAAAAACTTGTCTCCGAAAAGCTTGCTGCATGCGTGAGTGTCCTGCCGAACGTGAACTCGATCTACAGGTGGAAGGGAAAAATCGAGCGGACGAAGGAAGCCATGCTCGTGGTGAAGACCTCGACAAAAAAAATAGGTCGATTAATCCCTCGCATAAAGGAACTTAATAGCTATGAAATCCCTGAAGCCATAGTCCTGAAGATTGAGCATGGTTTACCCGAATACCTAAAGTGGCTTGAGAAAAGTTTGAAGTAAGGGTTTGATTCTATGATTAGACCCGCCCGTGTAGCCGACACCACGGAGGTAGCTTATGACCAAGAGCGCTGGCGACTTTTCGAGGAACTTAGAAAATACGCTTCAAGGATGATGAAATCTCTCGTGACGAAGGGACTCAACCCGCTGGTCCACGGCAGCGCTGCGCGAGGGGATGTGGACAAAAAAAGTGATGTTGATGTATTCATTCCCTGCGTCGTGCCGTCATACAAAATAGAGTTGGCCCTTCGTGAAGCTGGATTCAGTCCCGTCAAACGGGAGATAGTGATGGCTACACCGTGGCAACTCCCCAAGGCCCACATCTACATCGAGGAAGACCGCTCAGTCACCTTCCCGCTCGTGGAGCCTAAATCGCTTGAGCTAGAGTTTTACCATTTTGGAGGGGCGGTAGGCCTCGAGCAGGTGGAGAAGAAGGCGCGTGTACCTGGAGTCGATAAGCGGCTGATGCTCATTACACCAACTCCCAAGGGACACACCGAGAGCCCAGTAGCCGGCAGGGAAGCTGAGGTTGCAAAACGTGTTGGAGTGAGCTTGGATATAGTGCGTGAGCGAGTGCAAGTTCTGACAAGGAGAGTAGAAGTGGGGCACACGGGCATCTTCGTGCAACGCGAACTCGCGCCCGACGAGAACTTCGAAACAGTATTCAATAAGCTGCTGGAAGGAAAACCTGCGATGAAGCTCCGCTTCAAGAAGAAACAGCTTCCCTGAACCGGGAGATGACGAACTCCTTATCCAGCACTGAAATGAAACTACCTGCACGTCGGCCAGAATCGCGTCCGAGGAGTGCGAGGTATATCGCCTTGAATAGGTCTGGTACTCTCAGTTCGATAGTTTCCCCAATCTCATAGATGTGGTTGTGAAGTTCGACTGGTGTATAGTCACGTGACGAAAAATCGTCCGCCAACTGCGCGAGTCCCCGCTTCTGTTCTTCAGTTAGGCACTGAACAGCCTCGACAGGTAGCTCCCCAGCCACTTTGAAACGCAGGCGTTTTGGTGCATATTCGTATACCCAGTTTTGCGCGCAACTCAAACGGCGGATAGCTAGGTTGGTGTCTTCCTCGCTTGGATTCTCCAGTATGCCCTTGGACACCAAAACTTCGATCGCGTACTTTTCATCCTGCGCTACCTGGCTAAGTACCGTGGCAAACCTGAACGGCACGCGCTGCACCGGTTTTTCATACGGTCCGTGAGTCTGAGACAACTCGTGAATGCGCTTGTACTGTCCCCTTCTGCGGTCGCTCGCCTCGACTTTGCCGAAGCTAACTTCTTCCAGCAGGTCAAACTCATCATACAGGTTAAGCAACGGTAACCCCGGATCGAACTCCTTTGCCTTCATGGGCTTGCTCCTAAAGATGAAATAGCGTAGAAGCTCTGGTTCGGCAATCTCAAGCCATTGCAGCAACGTGAAGACGACTCCTTTGGAGGAAGACATCTGCTTGCCACGAAGGCCGACCCACTCGTAAGTAACTGGGTATGGGGCACGGTACTTGAAAATTTGTTTTGCAATCAACTTCCCAGTGTCGTAGCTACCACCCGCGACTGCGTGATCCTTGCCGAACGGCTCACAGGTGACCCTTAACAATTTCCAGCGGGCGGGCCATTCTACACGCCAAGTCAACTTGCCTCTTCCCAAAGTGTAATCGGCCTCGCCTTCATGACCGCATCCAGCAACGTAATCGGATCCTTCGCATTTGTAGCTGACGTAATTGTCGTGCCAATCAAATGACTTCGTTGTGGCGATTCTGCCGCATTTCCCGCAAATCGCGTCATATGGCAACCAATCGTCGGGCAAAGGTTTTGAGCGATATTTGTTGAGTATCGTGCGGATTTTTTTAGCATTTTTGAGAGCAGTTTCAATGAGGTCTGTCATCTGCCCGCTTCGGTAAATCTCAGCTGCCGAGTAAATCTTCACCTTGATACCGAATTCTTCGAGCGACTTGATGAACGGGCTGGCGAAATAATCAACAAAGTTCTTGTAAATTGGTTCGGGCGAGGGGATATTGATGTAAGGCACGCCCAAGTACTGTTTGTATTTTTTAGCCAGCTTTCCTTCGTTCAGCGGCCATGGGATTCTACGCATTGGGTCGTAGTCGTCCGCGTACCAGAACGCCTCGGCTGTCCCGCCAGACTCCTCGACCGCTCGCCGGACTCCATCGGCTATGAAAACATCGTTGCAGTGCCCAATGTGAATGTGACCCGAAACGGAGATTCCGCTCGCGATGACGTGTTTTTTGGCTCGGCGCATCAGGGCTTTTGCGACACTATCTATCCAGTGCATGCAACCGCAGTAGGTTTAAATTCTACACGTAAAATCTTAGTGGGTGTGAAACTGAAACCTGCAAACCGAATGAAGGACATCCCGCCCTCTAGCACTCTCAAGGTTCTCAGCTTGGCGAAGGAGATTGAGCGCCAAGGAAAGAAAATCATACACATGGAAGTCGGCGAACCGGATTTCGACACGCCAGACCACATCAAAAAAGCTGCTGAGGAAGCACTCGCCCGCGGGATGACGAAGTACACTGCAAGCGCGGGGCTGATGGAACTCAGAGAAGCTATCGCGGAGCATACGGCAACAAAAGGATTTGCTACAACGGCGAAAAACGTGCTCGTCACTCCTGGAGCAAAACACGCGATTTTTTGTGCGATGGTCGCCGCACTCGACCCCGGCGATGAAGTGATCATTCCTAGCCCCTGTTGGACCTACAAGGCAATGGTCAACATAGTCGGGGCAAAACCCGTTTTCGTGGAAACCACCCGTGAAAAAGGTTTCAAAGTGGAAGTCGAGGCTGTCCAAAAAGCGCTTACTCCTAAAACCAAAATGCTTCTGCTAAACTACCCGAACAACCCCACTGGTGCGGTGATGCAGAAAGAGGATCTGCGCCCGATTGCTGACCTCGCTACTGACCGCAAACTCTGGGTACTGTCCGACGAAATTTACGATTGTCTGGTTTACGAAGGAGAACATGTGGGCCTCCTTTCATTCCCGAACATGGGCGAGCGAACGATTTACATCAACGGTTTTTCGAAGGTGTACTCGATGACGGGCTGGCGCTTGGGATACGCCGTCGCGCCTGTCGAACTAATCGCCGAAATGACCAAAATCCAGCAAGCGTCTACTTCCTGCGCTGCCGGATTCGTGCAAGCGGCTGGGGTGGCAGCTCTGCGCGGACCTCAAGAATTCGTCACGAAAATGCGCGGGGAATTCCGAAAGCGTCGGGATGAAATCGTCAAGGAATTGAACTCCATCGATGGAATCGACTGCTCAAAACCAGGTGGGGCATTCTACGTCTTCCCGAGCATAAAGGAGCTCGGCATCTCATCGCTTGAATTCTGTGAAACCCTTCTGCACGAAGCGGGTGTCGCAGCCGTGCCCGGCAGTGGTTTTGGTCCTTACGGAAAGGGACACGTGCGATTTAGCTACGCAACATCGATGGAAAACATCAAGCAAGCTGTCAAGCAAGTCAAGAACGTTGTTGATGGTCTTCGCTCTCGTAAATAGAAGTTAAAACCTTTCTATCCCCTTGGCCTTCTCGCGCCCAATCCCATGCACCTGTTTCAGCTCCTCTTCAGAAGCGCGCATCACTTTCTCCGCCGTGCCAAAGTGCCCAAGCAGCCTTTTCGCAAGCACCGCTGAAATCCATGGAAGTCCCTCAACGACAAAACGTTGGCGTTCTGGTAGAGTTAGTCCCTTGGGTTCCCCGCGCACAGCGACTTCCCTGCACTCCGTCATCTGCTCTCGCTTGGCGATGGCAACGAGAATCAAAGCCGTTTCCTTTTCATCCTGGGTTGGAAGTATCGGAACTCCAAGGTCCACGACGAGCGCAGCCAATGCCCCCCTGATAGCATTGGGGTGGATTGCCCTCCGCGAGTACAGCTCGTCCCCTTCAAGGATGAGCACCGGGCGTTCGAATGTCTCCCGCAACAGTTTTGCTTGAGACAGGAGCCGCTTGTCCACAATCGACTGCAGAAAATCTTTAACGGATTTGCGCTCGACCCCGACGCGATCGCTGAGAATGAAATCGCCGACGTTGAGCTGGCGCGCCTCTACTTCCGCATCAAGTTCGCGCAATTCATCGATTATCCCTGACGGCACCTCGCGATGGTCTGCTATGACTTTCAGCTTCTTCTCAGTTGACTCTCCTAGAACTTTTTGCTCTGACACCGTTTCCCACCAGTTTCAGCTAAAATTCCGTGGGGCATCTAAAACGCTTATCCCACAAGCAACGTGTAAACACATATCCACATGATGAGCCAGACGATGAAGTGGGGGAAAATCCCAGTCATGATGACGTTGATTTTCTTGCCCGCATAGGCTTCTTCAATTGGGGCCATCAGAAATCTATTTTTGATTTTTTGGTGTGCGGCCAACTTATATGCTGCGTAAAATAAAATGATTGCTATGAGCAGTGCAAAAGGAAAGTTGAGGGTAATGTTGATGCTCGTGGCGATACCTGAAATAAGGCCAGCTATCACTCCTGTGGCGGCGAAGAATACCGTCAATCTTCCGACAGACAGCCCCAGTTGTTTAATTGGCTCCATTTTTGACACCAGGTGATGGTATGAAGTTGTCCATGTCGAGCTTGGACATTATGGTCTGCGTTGGGGAGCTTAAAAATGCTATCGATTTTAGGGTTTCCAACGTTTACGAGCTGAACGGCACGATTCTCCTACGCCTGCGCTCACGGAAAGGGAAGCGCCAAGATTTGGTCATGGAGCTCGGGCGCAGGGTTAACCTCACTAGCCGGGTTTACAAGACCCCCAAACAACCGAGCTCTTTTGCCATGTTTCTACGCAAACACGTATACAACACGCATCTTTCAGCGGTCGAACATCCGGATTTCGAACGTATTATCGAGCTGAGATTTTCTGGGGCTGAAGAGAGTATACTAATCCTAGAATTATTCAGCCGGGGAAACCTCATACTATGCGACCAACAGCGGAAAATCATCCAACCTTACCGGATTGAAACATGGAAACACCGCACACTCAAATCTGGTGAGTTGTACTCCTATCCTCCAAAAAAGGGCGCAGACCCTCGAAAGCTCGATGTATTAGGTTTGAGGAGAACTCTTGAAGGTGCCCCTGACCTGGTGCGGGGGTTGGCGACAAACCTAAACCTTGGTGGTCTGCTCGCCGAGGAGATATGCGCTCGCGCCTCTGTGCCAAAAAATCGCGAACTGAACGAGCTATCGGGCCAAGAACTCGAGGCAGTTCTTAAATCTGTGAAAAATCTGTTCGACCAAGAGCCAGCTCCATGCGTCGTCTACGAGAACAAGAAACCTGTGGATGTCCTGCCGTTCGACTTCAAAATTTACCT
>JAUWXD010000040.1 GCA_030616505.1 Hadesarchaea archaeon | reverse complement strand
GGAGCGCATATGGATTTCGGAGGCGGCATAGCTTGGGCGGTGGGTCTCGCGCTCATTTCTATTGGTGTGTTTGGTCTTTGGAAACAGTACAAACATAAACTCTCACTTGGGGTCGGCATAATGGGCATAGTGACACTGGCAATCGGTTTGGCCGCAACTATAATACTCTGGATCGACGGTATGGCCATCACTTCTATAAGTGCGACGTTTAACTGGGGTTTCTCACTTCTAGATTTGATTGGCATAATAGGTATCGTGTGGCTCGTGATTACTGGTGTGCTTTTTATTTTGCTGGGAATTGCTTTGCTCCAACTAAAGGAAAGCACTGGTATCAGGAACGTAACGATGTTCACGGGAGTTCTAACGCTAATCGCAGGTGGTACGTATTGCGCAGTAATTCCTTTCGGGTATTTAGTCACCCAGCCACTGATATTGGTAACTATGATACTCTTGACGTATGTATTTTTCAAAAGCAAATGAATTGTGACCTCTGACTATCCAGCGCCAACTGACCATTAAGCCCAGTATTGGACTTGGATTCGTGCGTACAGCGTAAGTTTTCACGCCACTATCAGGGATGTTTCTGTGTACTTTATCCCCGGAATCGCCTGAATCTTGCCGACGACGGCATCACCAAGCGCCTTCAGGTCTGCGGCCTCGATTCTCGCAACGATATCAAATCTCCCTGCAGTTGCGGCAGCGAATTTGACCCCCGGCAGCTTTTTGACGTCATCCAGAAGGGACAGCGCTTTGCCCAAATCTGTACGGATATAAACTATTGCCTGCATGTCTAACTCCCTATCACAATTATTGCGCAGCTTAAAAAGAGTAATTTCTGACGGGGTTTGAATAACTCGTAGTTTTGCCCGGCCTACCAGCGAAATGGTTAAAGCCGTAGCCAACGAAGAGTCTTAGATAGCAATGAATTTTCGGATACCAAAAAAGGTCAGTTTTGAGTGTCAGCGGTGCGCTAGATGCTGTGGCGACACATCGCACCGCGGACGGAATATCCTCTTGCGTGAGTCTGAAGTAGAGCGGATTTCCAGACACATGGGGTTGAGGCCGTTGTCGTTCGCATCTCAGGCTTCCAACAATGGACATTATCAATACAGAATGAAGAAGAAAAGCGGAAAGTGCTTTTTCCTCTATGGAAAGTCATGCAGGGTCTACGAGGTTAGACCACTCATTTGCCAGTTTTACCCGTTTTCGATGAAGAAACATAATGGCTCGTATGTGTTTGAAGCAGCCAAAGACTGTGCAGGCGTGGGGCTTGGGGAACCCATCAAAAAAGAATATTTTGAGAGGATGGCAGAAAAGGCTACTATGGTTTTAGGGGCAGGAGTTAGCTAATGCTTGACGCGCTGTGGACAACTATCGCAAGTTTTTTGAGAGGGATAACCAGATTTTGGATAGGTGTGTAGATGGAAAAGTTCCCACGATACATCGAAGAGGAAGAAGAGGAAGAGGATACTGCCACGAAAATAAAACACGAGGTAATAGAGTTTATCCTCCGACGCTACAGTTTGCTCAGTGCCGGTGACATGGCACGTGTCTTGGGTTGGAAGGTCAAAGAAGTCAATCAAGTTCTCAAAAATCTAGAGAATTTTGGTCGGGTCAAGCGCACAAAAATAGGCAGAAGCTACGTCTGGACGCACGTCGAGGAACGCCATCTTAACCCAATGTACTATTAAATGTCCTTTATTTCGTTTACCTATGCTGGATATTTTCCTAAACTTTTATTGCTTGCCAACCGATGCTTTTAAGGTAGAGTCATGGTTCAAATGGTCGACATTGGCGCTAAGCCAACCGTTTCAAGGATGGCGAAAGCTAGCGGCTTTATTCGTCTGGGGCAGAAAACACTGAAGCACATCAAAGCAGGCAAAGTACCAAAAGGAGATGTGCTATCGGTGGCGCAGACCGCCGCGATATTAGCAGTAAAGCGCACACCTGAGCTGGTCCCACTCACCCACGTAATCCCAATCACAAGCACAGACGTAAAATTCAAGATGGAGCGTAGCGGCATTCGAGTGACGGTCGATGTCGGAAGCACGGGGAAGACTGGTGTCGAGATGGAAGCGTTGGTCGGGGTTGCTAGTGCCTTGCTGACAATATGGGACATGGTGAAGGGCTTAGAAAAGGACAAAGCCGGGCAATATCCAACAACTTCAATTGAAGATATCCGCGTTTTAAGGAAGGTGAAAGGTTGAGCTTTGAAGAACACAAGAGGAAAGCGCCGAAGCACCTGAGGATAGCTATTCTCGTGGTGAGCGATACCCGTGCTGCTGCTGCACTGAAAGGCCGCGATGAAGACATCTCGGGCAGGCTCTTCGAACAGAAGGCTCTCGAGGCAGGGCACGTGACCACTAGGTTGGTAGTGCCGGATGACGCTACGAAAATCCGAAGGGCAATGAAAAAGTTCATCGCTGACAAAAAGATAGATGCCATGATAATCACCGGGGGCACAGGCATAGCTAAGCGCGACGTCACAATCGAAACCCTGCAGCCAATGTTCGAGAAAGAACTCCCAGGTTTTGGAGAAATCCTGCGACGAATAGGATATGAAATGGTCGGCACGCCGGCCCTCCTGACAAGAACCTCCGTCGGAATAATAAAACGGAGGCCAGTTTTTTGCCTGCCTGGGGCCCCAAACGCGGTGGAAGTTGCAGCAGGTCTAATCCTACCTGAGCTCGGACATCTAGTCAAACACGCACGTGAGTGAAATGTCTGTCCGAATGCGTGGTTTTACTAAGCGCATCAAGTTGAGCGACGCGCTGAGGATAATAATTTCCAACTCCAAACGGCTGGGTACAGAGCTTGTATCATTTGATCGCGCTCTTGGCCGAGTACTCGCTGAAGATGTCGTTTCAAGGGTCGACATTCCTCCATTCGACCGCTCTGCCGTCGATGGTTATGCAGTTCGTGCAGCTGATACATTTGGAGCTGGTCCGAACATCCCGAAAAAATTGCGTGTTATGGGCGCTGTAAGGATAGGGTCTGCTCCTAAAATCCGTGTGGGCAAAGGACAAACTATCAAACTCATGACGGGAGCGCAGATGCCTAGAGGAGCGGATGCTGTCGTAATGGTCGAACATACGAGGAAGGAGAAAAATCACATATCTGTTATGACGTCGCTCCCGCCCGGAAAAAATGTCTCTGCTCGGGGAGAGGACGTCCACGCGGGCGAGATTGTCTTGAAACGTGGGCAGCAACTCAGGCCCCAAGACATAGGGATGCTTTCCTCTGTTGGCAATCTCAAGGTGTGTGTTTTTAGAAAGCCAAAGGTTGCTATCGTGGCAACTGGTCCCGAACTCAAGCATCCAGGTACCCAATTAAAACCAGGTCAAATCACGGATATCAATAGCTATTCTTTAGCTGCAGGCGTGGTGAGCTGCGGCGGAGTGGCCGATAGGTTAGGAATCATTTCAGATGAACCTGCTGCATTACGCCGCGTGCTGCAAAAAGCACTGAAAGACGACGTGGTGCTGATCTCGGGAGGAAGTGCCGTGGGTGAGCATGACATTGCCCCCGAAATAGTGGCTGAGCTTGGGAAGCTGATGTTCCACGGTGTCGCCTTGCGCCCAGGAGGACCAACCGCGTTTGGCATCGTTAAAGACAAACCAGTATTTTGCCTCGCTGGTTTCCCCGTGGCTTCATTGGTTGCGTTCGACATGCTCGTCAAGCCTGCGCTTTGGGCGATGCAGTGGTTACCACCAGACAGGGGATACCTAAGAGTGCGAGCGAAGCTGACGCGCAAAGTCGCCTCTAGTTTGGGGCGCGCAGACGTCGTGCGGGTTCGTGTTTGGAATAATAAAGGTGAACTCTTGGCCGAGCCTATTCGCATCACTGGCTCCAGCATCCTGAGTTCGATGACGCGGGCAGATGGCTTCGTAATCGTGCCAGAGAATGTTGAAGGTTTTGATAAGGGCCAAAACGTTAAAGTGGAGCTATATGACTAAACTTTAAAAACGGGGGCGATTGATAAACCCTGCACATCAACTGTGGAATACTTTTTCTATTTCTTTAAGGTAAGTTTCATCCCTTATTAATTTTCTACTCATCTTCTTTATTTCATCTAGCTTCATTCCTATCAAAGTACTCTCGTGGCTGTTGAGAACTTTTTCTAATTTTTCATGATATTTTTTCATACAATAAGAAAGTGAGAAATACATAGCAGTAACAGAAATAATCATGAGAATTCCAAAAATGTAAGACATATTACCTATTTTTAAAGGAGGTAAAATTCCAAATAATTCTAAACACACGAATAAAGACAATAAACAACCACCCAAGAGAAGTCCGTAAGATGAAACTCCAGCAGCGACAGAGAAGAATGATTTCCTTTTCACAAAATTAATTCTATGCTCAAATTCTGGATTAGAAAATATGCAATAATTATAAACAAGATCAAGAAAAAATAACCTTTCCTCGTTATTTATTCTACCTATGTCTCTCTTTATTTTCTCGTCTGAAAGTGTCTTTTCTTCGAGAAAATGAATGGCAGGTCTATCGCCTAATGCATAACGTTTATGGTTACGTTTTCTAAATATTTGATGTACTATGTAACCCAAAGCAAATGCTAAAAGAACATTGATTTCAGGGGTTAACCCTCTTTCTGCGGCCGCAATTGCAGCTATATTTATCGGTAAAACCAAAAATGCGCCTGGAATGATATACCACAAATACTCCAAAAGATCAAATTTCGTATTTGGCATTTTTAAGGCACCTATCTAATTTTGCCCGCTGCCAATTTAAACAACTGGTGTAAGTTCAGGGAATGACTGAAAGACGAACCCTGGCATTTCATCGTTTTCCCACCATGGCATGGCTTGGAAGTGAATTACATAATAATTATCATCCTGCCACTCCACTCGCCAAGTTGGATAAGTCGAGATGTTGGTGGTAGCGGCGGCGGCTCTCGGCGTGATAGAGGGAACTGAGACCACTATATTATCGGTGGTTAGCCAAGTTCGCCCGCGCAGATGCCCGAGGGCCTGTGAAGGTGAGTAGAGCCAACCTCCAGAAGCCGCATTTTCGACCGATGGACTCGTAAATGTGTCGGCGAGGTTATCTGTGATGGAAAGGTCCGTGACGATCCAAGCCCTGACAACTCTACCGACGTCCCCCTCGTTTTCGTAACCAGAGACGCTGACGCCGAAGAGGTTTCCTCCGTCCTTTTGCCTGATCTGTACTAGTACGCTATCCCCTTCGAATTTGTATTCGGTGACATCAATCT
>JAUWXD010000080.1 GCA_030616505.1 Hadesarchaea archaeon | reverse complement strand
GTTGACTCCGGTTTTCGCACTGGTTTCCAGCAACCTTTGGGTCCCTTCAACGTTGATTTCGTGGGCCAGCTCGGGATGCTCAACCGACACCGGAACGCTTATCATCGCCGCCTCGTGCACTACCGCATTCACATCCGCTAAGGATTCCTGGATAGTTTTGATGTTCCGTATATCTCCCTCGATGAAGCGGAAGTCTGGATTGCGGAGATGCTCTTTGAGTTTGTCCTTGTTTCCGCTAGATAGATTGTCGAGCACCGTTACGGCATGACCTTTAGCCATGAGCGCGTCGACCACATGGGAGCCTATAAACCCAGCTCCACCGGTAACCAATACTCGCATAGTTCTACCACTTCCCTTATTGAGCTTATGTTAAAATATGTGAAGTCATACTGAAGTTGGGGGTCAAAATGCGCACTTGGTCAAAGGAACTTACCTTCTCCACGCGGAAACATCGCGAGATTGTCGATATTACCGACGAAGTGTTAGCCACAGCTCGGGAGTCTAGCATCAAGAACGGGTTGCTCGTGGTTCAGTTGCCTCACGCAACTGCATCATTAGTCCTGAACGAGGATGAGAGTGGCCTCAAGCAGGACCTATTAGACAAACTGGAAGACTTCGCACCTATGCATGGGGGTTACCATCACGACCGCATCGACGACAACGCCCACGCCCACCTGAAGTCCGCATTCATCGGGTCCTGTCGGATACTCCCAATTGTGAATGGCAGGATTGTTCGGGGCACATGGCAAAGCTTTCTCGTGATTGAGGAGGACGGCCCCAGGACCCGAAGACTCATGATACTCGCGATGGGTGAGTGAAATGGTCGTGGCGTACCTCGATATAGAGACAAGCTCGAAGAAGGGCGACGATGGCATGGTCGTGGCAGTTGGGCTGTTGACCGATGAAAAGCCAGAGGTGATGTTTGCAGGGACTCTTGAGGAAGAAAAGAAGGTGCTAGAGTGGCTCAAGGATAAGTTGAAAGATTACGAGTTAATCGTGACTTGGTATGGGTCGGGCTTTGACATCCCATTCCTATCAACTAGGGCCATTGTTCATAATGTGGACCTCACAAAACTTACCGAGCTCCAAATGCTTGACCTATGCGAGTGGTCTCGCGCAAGCCTGTTGCTCTCCAGCTACAAACTAACTTCAGTCGCACGTTTTCTCAAGGTCAGCATGCCAACAAATTTCCACGGCGGCGATGTTCTAACGTTGTTCAAGTTGGTTGAGCGCGGCGACTTGGAGGCGCGGAAACTCATCGTCGATCACTGCAAGGAAGACCTCACTTTGCTCAAGCGAGTCCACGAAAAGTTAAAGCCTCTTGTTAAGCGTTCATAGCAGGGATTACCACGGAAGAGCTCGAAAAGAGAATAAGGGTATGCTCCCTTTGCAGGCTACACAGTTCTCGCAAGAATGCAGTTCCGGGCGAAGGACCTTTCGATGCACAGATCGTTCTTATTGGAGAAGCTCCGGGATACAATGAGTCTGTCCAAGGCAGGCCCTTTGTTGGGAGTGCCGGTAAATTTTTGAATGAGCTTCTTAAAATTGCTGAGCTTCGGCGTGAGGATGTTTATATCAGCAATGTGCTCAAATGTCGCCCTCCAGAGAACCGAGATCCAGCCGATGACGAAATCGAAACTTGTACAACTAATTACCTCAAAAAGCAACTCGTTATACTAAAACCGAAGCTCGTGGTGGCACTAGGCAGAATAGCTGCACGTGTATTGCTCAACAGGCATGTTCTCATGAGTAAAGAGCACGGTACTTTGCTCGACTGCACCTATGATGACGCGAAATTCAAGCTTTTCCTCACGTATCACCCTGCTGCCGCCCTCTATGGCGCTGGGGTGAAGGTCAAGTTGCAGACCGACTTTATAGAACTTGGGCAGATACTAAAAACGAGGGAGTTCGGTATCAGTCGACCATAAATTTAAAGACATGTTTTTGCCAATGGAGTTGGATTGACATGATAATGACAATCGCGGAGAAAATCCTTGCGAAAGCATCGGGACGCACCAAGGTTTCACCAGGAGAAATTGTGGAGGCAAAGGTAGATGCAGCCATGGCTCACGACCTTACGGCTCCGCTCGCCATAGAGGTCCTTCAGCAAATGGGCGCCAAGCGAGTTTGGGACCCCTCACGAGTCGTTATCGTGCTCGACCATCAGGCCCCTGCAACCACCCTCGAGATGGCCAAGGACCACATCATGTTGCGAAAGTTTGTGACGGATAACAAGATCCCAAATTTCTACGACGTACATGAGGGAGTATGTCACGAGGTATTGCCAGAAGGCGGATTCGCCCTTCCTGGACGGTTGGTAGTCGGAGCTGATTCACACACGTGTACCTACGGAGCATTAGGCTGTTTCGCGACTGGAGTAGGTTCCACTGACATGGCAGCGGTCTTCGCCACCGGAAAACTCTGGTTCAAGGTCCCAGAGAGCATGCTCTTCACAATTCAAGGTAAGCTGAGAGATAGAGTCGCCCCAAAGGACCTCATCCTACACGTAATCGGCGATGTGACTGCGGACGGTGCCACCTATCGGGCAGTGGAGTTTGCTGGAGAAGGCATACAAAACATAAGCGTCGCAGGTCGGATGACGATGTGCAACATGGGGGTAGAGATGGGTGCGAAGGTAGCGATAGTTCCTCCGGACGAATTGACCAAGAGCTTTCTGAAAGGTAGGGCAAAAGGAAAATACAAAGAAGTTTACAGCGACCCCGATGCTGAATACGTTGATACGAGAACCTATGATATCTCTAAGCTCGAACCACAAGTCGCGTGTCCCCACAAGGTCGATAATGTTCGTCCAGTGCGGGAAGTACAGGGAGTCGAGGTAAATCAGGCATTTTTGGGAAGTTGTACAAATGGTAGGCTAGAAGATTTGATCGAGGCAGCGAAAATCCTAAAGGGAAAGAAAATAGCAAAAGGAGTCCGCATGATCGTATCACCTGCTTCGCGCGAGGTCTACATGGATGCACTGGATACCGGAGTACTCCATCAACTGGTTGAAGCAGGCGCGATATTAGAGTCACCATCCTGCGCCGCTTGCATGGGATGTCATATCGGGGTTATAGGGCCCGGAGAGGTTTCCATCTCTTCGTCAAACCGAAACTTCAAGGGTAGACAGGGCAGCCCGGAGGCAGAGGTGTATCTGGGATCTCCTGCAACCGTTGCAGCCTCAGCGCTGAAGGGAAAGATAACAGACCCGAGGGATGT
>JAUWXD010000036.1 GCA_030616505.1 Hadesarchaea archaeon | reverse complement strand
TGTCTACGTTGGCAACCAAGTCAATACTTTAGCCATTCAGATGGATCAGCTGCAACAGACGATGGTAACAGCCGAGGTGACGATCGACTATGGCACCGACAATGTTACCACGGAAACTGTACATTTGACTCACGGCGCGAGCGCGCTCGGAGCATTGGAGCGAATAGCAGTGATTGAGACGAGGTATTATCTAGGACTTGGTGCATATCTCGTTTCCATAAACGGCATTAGTGAGAATACGGAAGCCGGCAAGTACTGGATGTGGTACATTTGGGACAGTGATAAAGCATTATGGGAGTCTGCGACGGTAGGGGTCGAGAGCTACGAAATGAGTAATGGGGACAGCATCAAATTCAGCTACGAAACCCCGTCGTGGTAGATACCAAATTTAGACCAGTGATCTGACGGCGGCGCGAGCACCTCGCTCCGCCTCCGCCGTATCTTTTCCGGAGCCAATTATAATGACATCTCCTTCTCGAGGTCCGAGGAGTTCTACAATTGATTTGGCCAGCCTTTTATCAACGTGCATAAAGCTATCTGGAAACTTAAGTTTACCTTCTTTGAATACGAGGACAGTCGCCCCTTGGGCGTTGGCTTTTATCGCTTCATCACGTTGTTCGATACCTCGCTTGACTTTCTTCGCTGCTCCACGAACAATCGTCGCAACATCACTATCTCCAACAGTTAAATCGCCTGCATCGACCTGCACAAACTTGAGGGGTCTGCCAAGCATCCTTTTGCCCTTGGCCGTAAGCACGTGTCCTCCTCGTGACGAGGTTATCAACCCCCGTTTTTTCAGCTGGTTTAATATCGTGCGCACGCTTCCCTCCCCCACGCCGAGTTCCCTTGTCAGTTCCTTGCGCCCAATTTTTCCGTGTTTAGCAATCATCTCAAGTGCTCTGTAAATGTGCACCTCGGCAAAACGTGGTAGGGGACCCACTGACATGAAATCGTACCTATATTGACCCCCGTAAATTAATCTTTTTTGGGCATAGTAACTCTTCAAGCATAGGCACCACAAACTTTTTACCGACATTGAGAAATTGGAGAGGGGGAAAAGAATGAGCGTCACGGAGATAGAGAAAAAAATTGAGGCGGTGGAAACACCACCCGTAAATAAAGTAGCCTGCGCTTTTTCAGGAGGGCTTGATTCCAGCTTGTCGATTGAACTTCTCCGACGAAAGTACAAGGCCAAGGAGATTGTGCCCATCACAGTGGATGTTGGGCAGGGGGAGGAAGAACTAAAACAATCCAAGAGCCACGGCAAGGCTTTGGGAGTCGAGCCGATTATAATCGACGTAAAGGAGGAGTTTACTCGTGATTGGATAACCATGGCGATTAAGGCCAATTCCGACTATGAAGGTTATCCGGTATCCACGTCTATGACTCGTCAACTCATCGCCCGCAATGTGGCGGAGAAAGCTGTGGAGCTGGGCTGTGATGCTTTGCTCGAGGGAAGCAGCGGAAAAGGTAACGATCAGTATAGGATGCACAATGTGTTTACCCTCTTCGCCCCGGGTTTGGGGATTCTTGTGCCAGTTAGGGACTTTGATTTGACACGGAAAGAGGAAGAGGAGCTTTGCAAGGCATGGGGCGTGCCTGTGGTGGAGACACTCACTGGAGGGGACGACAAGACCCTGTGGTGCCGTTCAATCGCCAGCGGGGCCGTTGACCTCAACCAAGAACTCCCCGATAACATATGGATGTGGCTAAAGGTGCCTGAGGAGGCGAAAAATGAGCCCACCATAGTTGAAATAGAATTTAAGGAAGGGGTACCCGTCACGCTAAATGGAAAGCGGTTGCCGCTTTTCCAGCTTATCTCCGACCTGAATTATATCGGTGGAGAAAACGGCATCGGTCGCATAGACATGTTCGAAGACGGCATCATGGACCTAAAATCTAGGGAGATATACGAGGCGCCAGCAGCCCATATCATACTCAAACTGCACAGAGACCTCGAACAGTATTGTCTTACCAAAGACGAATTGATGTTCAAAAAAGCCGTAGATCAGAAGTGGGCCTATCTGATGTATCACGGACACGCATACCACCCACTTCGCTTTGAGCTAGAAGCTTTCATCAACCAATCACAAAAAGCGGTCGAGGGCAAATACAAGGTGAAACTCTACAAGGGGAACATAGAGATAGTGCAGCGGAGCTCACCCACAGGTCTGTTTGCACCAGAACTTCGCTCGATCAAGACTGCAGGTTTCGACCAAAGGATGTCTAGGGATGCGGCACACATCCGTGGGCTACTCTACAAAGTGTTGGCCCTGAAAAAAAGAGTGAATACATGACAAAGTTGTGGGACAAAGGATATGTGTTGGATAAGGAAATCGAGCAGTTCACAGTTGGAGAAGACTACGTTCTAGACATGAATTTAGTAAAAGCTGATGTTTTCGGAAGTATTGCTCACGCGAAGATGCTTTCCAAAATTGGTGTTCTCACCCCTAAAGAATTTGTGAGTCTCAAGAAGTGTTTGTTGGAAATCCTCTCGTCCAGCAAGAAAGGACAGTTCAAAATCAAGCCAGAAGACGAGGATGTGCACACTGCAGTTGAGAATTTCTTGATTCGAAAGTTGGGGAACTTGGGCAAAAAGATTCACACGGCACGCTCTCGGAACGATCAAGTGCTGGTGGATGTCCGGATATTCACTCGGGAGAGGCTTCTGGAAATTCAAGCGGAAGTCTTGAACTTGGCCCGCGCATTGGTGAATTTTGCTGACAGGTACAAGAGCGTTCCAATGCCCGGACGTACCCATACTCAGCGTGCAATGCCTTCGTCGGTGGGGTTGTGGGCCTCAGCTTTCGCAGAATCTCTAATGGACGATTTTGAACTCCTCAAAATTACATATCAGCTGAACAACCAGTGTCCGCTCGGTTCGGCCGCCAGCTATGGGGTTCCCCTTCCCATCGACCGCCATCTTGTCAGCGACTTGTTGGGGTTTGATAGAGTCCAAAACAACGTGCTTTACGCTAACAACAGCAGGGGGAAGATAGAAGCAATAGTCGTCTTTGCCCTGGCGCAGGTGACTGAGGATCTTTCCAAGCTTTCCAATGACATAATCTTTTTCAGCGTGCCAGAACTTGGTTACTTTTCATTGCCCAAGGAGTATTGCCCTGGCTCTAGCATCATGCCTCAAAAACAGAACCCAGGCCCTCTAGAATTAATTCGCGCTCGCTCCGCACTGACTGTTTCAAGATTGTTCCAATTGCTAGTGACCATCCGGAATCTCCCCTCGGGTTACAATCGAGATCTCCAAGAAACAAAGAAACCGTTGATGGAGTCCTTGAGCACGACGGAGTTGTGTTTAAAGGTAGCAGGCAAGATAATTCGGAACCTCAAGGTGAATAAGAAAGTCCTTCTGGATTCTTTCACCCCAGAAATTTTTGCAGCAGATAGAGCGCTCAAGCTTGCCGTGAAAGAAGGGATACCTTTCCGCGATGCGTACCATAAAGTAGCTAAAGAACTAAACAAGCTCAAAACAGAGGACCCAGCCAAGAACATCCTTTCGAAAAAACATCTCGGTGCTCCTGGAAATCTCGGTTTGGCGAAACTCAGGAAGAAGATTGACACAGAGAGAAAGAATATCCAAAAAGAGCAAGCGCAATTGCAGAAAGTTTGGAAACGGTTCAAGACTCTTGTCTAGTTCATCTATCGGCTACGGATTAAAGAAACGAGCAAGGCTTTCTGTGCATGCATACGATTTTCGGCTTGATCCCACACCGCCGAACGTGGCCCATCTATCACTTCTGCGGTGACTTCTTCTCCTCGGTGGGCCGGCAGGCAGTGCATGAAAATAACATCGCGTTTCGCATGTTTCAAGAGTTTGGGGTTTACTTGGTATCTCTTAAAATCGCGCAATCTCTTTTTCCTCTCCTTGTCTTGCCCCATCGAAACCCATACATCAGTGTAGACGATATCGGCTCCCTTGATGGTTTTTTTCGGGTCGTTCGAAATTTCTATTATCCCACCAACCTTATTGACATTCCTTTTCGCTTGTTTTACGATTTCATCAGGTGGTTCGTAGCCCTTTGGACACCCAACTGAGATATTCATCCCAACAAGCGTACACCCGAGCATCAAGGAATTGCAAACATTGTTTCCGTCGCCAATCCAAGCGAGTTTGAGTCCTCTGAGGCCTTTCTTACGCTCTTGGATGGTCAATAAATCGGCAAGTGTTTGACACGGATGATGTAGGTCTGTTAGCGCATTAATTACTGGGACGCTTGAGTGACGGGCAAGTTCGACGATGTCATCATGTTTGAACAGCCTGGCCATGATGACATCAACATATCGAGAGAGAGTTCTGGCAGTATCGGCGATTGTTTCGCCCCGTCCAAGTTGGAGATCACTCCATCCCATATAGATAGCATGACCGCCCAAGTGAGTCATAGCTGTTTCGAAACTGACGCGCGTACGAGTTGAAGGTTTCGCAAAAATCATTGCCAAAGTTTTTCCACGAAGAAATTTATGGGGTTCTCTGTTTCGAAGACTCTGTTTTATTTCTGTTGCCCTGACCAAAATATCCAAGATTTCTTCCGTGTTTAAGTCTTGCATCGAAAGCAAGTGTTTTACCATCATCCAACCTCCACGAGTATTTTGTCGAGATTTTCCACCAGACTGTCAATATGATCTCGTTCGACTATAAGTGGTGGTACGAACCTCAAAACTTTATCTGCGGTGCAGTTTATCAGAAACCCACGTTCTCTCGCCTTGACTACAGCATCATCCGCAGCCTGTTTCGCTTTGAGTTCAATCGCTAGAATTAACCCACGCCCCCTGACATCCTGCACGCATCGATGTTTTTCGGCGAGTTCATTCAGACGTTTTTTGAAATACCCACCAACCTTTTCGGCTCGTTGAGGCAAATTCAGCTTTTGCATCGTCTGCACGACCGCTTTTGCTGCTGCGCACGCAAGCGGATTACCGCCGAACGTGGCAGCGTGGTTTCCTGGAGAGAATGATTTCATCACATCTGCTTTGGCACCTAGGCAGCCTATGGGGAAACCACCCCCAAGTGCTTTCGCCATCGTGATCTCATCCGGTTCGACTCCCCAGTGCTGGCACGCGAACCATTTTCCGGTACGCCCCATACCTGTTTGAACCTCATCGCAAATCAGCAGCACATTATGCGCATCGCAGATTTTTCGTAGCCCCGGCAAGTAGTCATCAGACGGCACGTTCACACCTCCCTCTCCTTGGATGGGTTCGACGACCACGGCAGCTGTCTGCTCGCTAATAGCCTGCTCCACAGCTGCGAGGTCGTTGTACGGTACGAAATCGAAGATTTTTGGGATGAGTGCCTCGAACGGTTCTCGGTAGGAGATTTTCCAAGTTGCGCCTACTGCAGCGGTGGTTCTCCCGTGGAACGAACCATGCATGGCGATGATACGTTGACGTTTGGTGTGCTTTATCGCGAGCTTGAATGCCCCTTCTATAGCTTCAGCACCAGAGTTACAGAAGAAAAACTTGTTTATGGACTTTGGAGCGAT
>JAUWXD010000004.1 GCA_030616505.1 Hadesarchaea archaeon | reverse complement strand
TGTTGCCCATCGACAAACTCCATTACAATCCGCATGTTCACACGGTCGACCTCATAGACTAGTGGTGTCAACACTCCTGCCCGCTTGGCATCTGCGAAAAGTTTTGCTTCGAGCGTCGTCCTCGACTCTCGCAGTTGCTTGTCGATTTGGGGGTTACGATAGCGCTTAGATATACGGTGTTTGATTATAACCTTACCCTTGTCAATCCGACAAAGCGCCCGCGTGAACGGCTCGAGATAAAGGTCGGCTTCAGCTCCTTTTTTCATCAACATCTAGCAATTCCTCCAGGGGATATCCACTTGGTCCGCGCGCCACCGTTGCGTTACCTCCGTGTCTTTGAGCTTTTGCCTGACTCCGTGCTTGTAAGCCAGGATACCGGTCCAAGCAATCATGGCGCCATTATCAGCGCAAAGCGCCATCGGTGGTACGAAAAACTTCGCCTTGTGTTCATCTGCCATCATCTTGAGCATATCTCTTAATCTTTGATTGGCTGCCACACCACCCGTTAACATCACCTCTTTTTTCTCGGTGTGTGCGACCGCTCGTTCGGTCACCTCGACCAATGTCGCAAATGCCGTCTCTTGGAGGCTAAAGGAAATATCATGTAAATCGGCGCCAGCACGATGCTTGCGAACGGCTTCGGTCATCACCCCTGAGAATGACATGTCCATCCCCTTGACAACATAAGGTAGCGGAATGTAGTGCTTACCCTCGCGTGCGAGCCGTTCTACGTTTGGTCCGCCAGGATGAGGAATACCAGTCTCACGCGCGAACACATCCAAGCAATTGCCCACTGGGATGTCAAGCGTTTCACCAAAGATACGGTAGCGCCCAGCATCGAAAGCTATGACTTGAGTGTTTCCTCCGCTGACGTAGAGGGTCACCGGGTCTTTAGCACGCTCCGTTAGACGCCCAATTTCGACATGGGCTATACAGTGGTTGACGGAAACGATAGGTATGCGGAGCCAGCTTGCCAATGCTCTTGCTGCCGTTGCCGCTGTACGCAAACAGGGACCTAGCCCCGGCCCCCTGGAAAATGCCACGAGATCTATGTCTTCGATGTCTATCTTGGCTGTCTTTAACGCTTCATCTAGGGCCAGCCGCGCGTTCGATGCATGAAATCGAGAAGCCTCCCGAGGATGGATACCGCCACGCTCTGGCTTATAGGTCTTTGACGCGTTCGCCAAGATTTTCCCTCTTGAACTTACTATACCTATGCCAAACGTGTGGGCCGTGCCTTCTATTCCCAAGCATAACATTTCAGGACCTCACAATTCAAGGCTTTATTATCCTCACCGTGGCTAAAAGGAGGACGACCCCAAGCAGTAGCTTCAGGAAGGTTTCGCCCGCCACAAGGACTAGCGAAGCTCCCACATAAGCACCGATTACAGATGGTATCCCCATTGCAATACATGTGTAGATTACGTCCCTGTTTACGTGGCCCATCCTCCTGTGCTTGAGTGCCCCAGTGACGACCGCGGGGATGGACACAGCTAAACTCGTGGTTCCAGCCATTTTGATCGATTGACCGAAGAGATACATCAAAGGAGGGATGCGGAGCTCGCCGCCTGCAACACCGAGCGATCCACACACGATCCCGATTAACAAGCCAAGCACCGCACCGAATGCTAGCATCTCGATTGAGTATCCAGCGACGAGCCCGCCCGTAGGTTCCGGCACGAGCGCGCCATGAAGCATCTTCAACCCAAGCACGAGTAGGAGGACACCGGCCGCGTACTTGAGATACTTCCCTTTTACCTTGCTAGTAATTGATGCGCCCCAATACGCTCCAAAAATCGAACCGATGCTCATCGTAACGATTAAGCCCATGGCCCCTGTGTCGAACACCCCTAACATCAAACGCTTCGTAAGTCCCACTGTAACCGTTAAAATTCCTATCACGAGATTCGCCGCTGCGGCTATCGCTACCGGAAACCCAAGTAAGCAAATCAATACAGGCAACCTGAACTCGCCACCACCCACTCCAAGCAACCCTGCAATGAGACCTATGAGAAGACCAAAAAATGATGCAATGATAAGTTTTCTAACCATAGTATTCTTTTGAGAATCTTTGGTCTTGGAACCTTTTCTCATCGACGCCACTTCACCAGATAAATCATCTCAAATATATGCACCTAAAAACCTCTTTAAGCTAACTAAGTGTTCGACATCAGTTTCCCCACTCTTTTTTAACGCAGAACCGAACAATTAACGGCGAATCGATGTTCTTCAAACGTCTATTCAAGAAGCCTCCGCCTCCGGAACCTGTGGTGGAGAAGTTAGGCCTAGATGCGATTCGCGAGCGAGTAGACAGTCTGCGGAAAGAAAGGCTTGAAACTATTGGACCTACTTTCAACACCGTGGCCGATGAAATCATCAGGACACGTGAAACGCTTCTGAACGACTTAAAAATACTCGCCGATGCAAATCCGTCCGAGAATGTTTATGCTGGACTACTGAAAACTAGCATCGAGGCCAAGAAACTACTTAAGGAAAAGATTACCCGTGCGTTAACCAACATTAAGCATCGACCCGAACTATCGACAAACGCCCTCGAAGCTTTTGACGAGAAGTTGACGAAGACCACCAATCTCACCACAGACGCCATGGTAATCCATGGACGTTACGTGCGGACCACCTTCGGACCGGAATTCACTTCAGTCCAGTTCAATCTACGAAGGCTACATGACGTGTCCAAGCAATTACATACGACAATCGGGGAAATTCTCCGCGAGAGCAGGAGGCTCGACTCCCTCTCATCCGAAATCGATTCTCAAGTGGAACTGATGGGATATGTCACACAATTTCAGGATGACGCCAAATCGTTGGAAAATTTTTCTAAGGAAACAGAGGAAAAAGTGAAAAACGACAGAGAGAGATTAACGAAACTCAGGTCAAGCGAGGAATTCAAGCGCACTGTCGATGCGAAACAAAAGTTCAAACAAACGGAGCTGGAGATTGACCGTGTGAAAGGCGAGGTAAGAAGCGCTTTTTCAGACATCGGTAGACCCCTCAGAAAGTTCGAAAAGCTCGTTTCATCTGGCAAGCATCAAATAGACCGAGAAAAGATAAAAGCGCTCGAACTTTGCGTCAACAACCCACTTGAACTCATTTCATCCGATGAAAAAATCTCGGTCGCTGAGGAGCTGCTGCGGGAAACGGTCAAACTTTTGGATGAGCGAAAAATAGAACTGGACGAACGCGAGCGAAGAAAAAAACTCGAAAGGACTCAGAAACTAGCCACGAAATTGAGGGAGTTTAAGAAACGCCTAGAGCTCCTGGACCAGCAGCTGGAGGTTCAACGGCAAGCTTCGGAGCATCCCATCCAAAAACAAGTATCTGAACTCGAACAATCCATCGCTCGGCACGAAGCCGAACTAAACCAAATGAAAATGTCGATTGGAGAGCTCGACCGAAAATCCAAACTGACTCAAGAGGAAATCGAAGAAAAACGAGTAAAGCTCAAAAAACTCGCAAGTGAAATCCTAGGTACTAAAGTCGAGCTTACTTTTTGAACTCAGTGTAACCGCACCTGCCGCATGCCAAACGATTTTTGTGTCCCGCCATAAAGACTCCAGGACCGCACCGTGGACAATACTGACGTAGGCGCTTCAGTTTCTCGCCCTCTAACTTGTAAAACTTGGACTTTGTAGCTTTAGTTTCCTTTGCCACCTTTACCTTCCTCTTTTGGTTTTTCTTTCACTTTTGTCTCAGTTTTATCCTCTTCCCCTGTTTCTACTTTTTCGGGTTTCTTTGGTTTATCCTCTTTCGGCTTTTCCTTGTGTTTGGCATCTTTCTTCGACTCTTCTTTTTCAGGCTTCGGTTTTTCATGCTTAGCTTCCTTTGGTTTTTCCTCTGGTTTTGCTTCTTTCTGAGGTTTCTCGGCTTTCTCTGCTTTCGGTTTTTCCTCTGGAGGCTCCTCTGCTTTTGCTTCCTTGGGTATGCCCCGCTCAAGCAGATATTTGGGCTCGATTTCCTTGAGCTGTTCATGGGAACCGTAAGAACGAGCGATGCCAGACGCGGCTTGGTGACCATAGGTGCCGGCTAGCTTTTCGATAACGAGCAGATCCTCTGCAACGCCAAGCAACGACGCCAACTGGGCGCGGACCTCAAGGCGTTTCGGCGTCGGGGCGCCAGTGTGTTCCACCTTGAATCTTATCTCGGTGCGCTTCAATATCGGATTTTCTACTTTTTCAACTACTTCAACTTTCATCTTTATCCCTATCCCGTACAGACCTCCTAACTTCAACCCTTTGCTTTAAATTCCTTTAGAAGGTTCGTGAACTCCCGGCGTTTTGATTCGGTGACTTCGATTAAAACCACACCCTCATTCGGCTGCCCGTACACAACCACGGATTTCTCGGGAGATGAGACGACAGCAGGAATCGTGGCGAGATCCTCTTCCCCCTCAACGATTATCTTCAAGGGTGGTTTCGCATCATCGAGCACTCTGCGCATTTCAGGCGTTAGAACTCCTGCAGGATTCTTCACATGAATGGTCTTTACATCGAGTGAGTCTATTCGCGCTTTCAGATTATCTGCGGCTGGTTCCCTCATCACAAGAAAATCTACCACTGCCACGTCTGGTTTAACTCCCGCTGCGATGAATCTGGCAGTCACAACATCGCCCACTGTTATCAACCTGGCAGGGCTGAGCTTTCGTAGGTGCTCCACTGCAGTGATGATGTCGGGAAATAGTTGTCCGAGGGGGCGCGCAAGGCGTGGACGAAGCTTCTCAGACAATTGAAGCGTTGGTTCATCTTTCTTTTCGTTCATTTGACCACCACGTTTGTTTGAATATGTGTCATGTCCTAAAAAGGAGACGAAATTCAAATCAGTGCATCTCGGCCCTGATCCGTCAACTTCAAACGCGCGTCCAGATACCCCAAAATTTGTAACCTTGTGACTTGTCCTCTCGCCACAACCACCGGAACACCGGCGTTGGCCGCAGCGTTATCCACTGGGTCCCCATTATCCAAACTTTTCAGGAGGGATCTACCGACTTCGCCCACCAACAATTCATCGGTCAACCGCTCCTTGACTACAGGGTCAACCCCAGGTCGCGCGAGGATACGCTCAAGTAGCTTTGGCCCTGGTTTCATGTCGTACTTTTTGGAAATTATCGACTGACAGGTTTTCGATCCAGCTATCGCACACCTTAGGCTTTCCAAATCTCTCACGAACTCAAAGAGATCTCCATGGCGCCTAATTCGCGCCTCGCCCCCCACGCCTAGGTTTCCTCTGAGGGCCTCGTTAGCTTCATGAGTCCTCTGCAACTCCTCGCGCAATGTATTAACTTCCCGCTGGAGTTTGCGCTGCCTAGAGACACCAGCGCCACCGAAAAATAGCATCCAAACCATGAGAGCGATGATGACTCCCACTAGTAACACTATTAACCATTCCATCGGTTTCCCCACTATATTATATGTCTACGATTTAAAAAACAGTTGGATTCTTAGTCTTCTTTAATAAGTTTCCCTACTTCCTCTTCGGAGAGCTCACGGTATCCCTTTGCATCAATAACTGCGACTGCCGTCTTTTCTCCAGTAGCCGCGTCCCTCTCGATTGCGGTCCTGATTGATTGGGCCGCCAGCTTTGTCCCCTCGTCCAAATCCATACCATCGCGATACTGCTGCTCTAGTACGCCGTACGCTACCGTGGACCCGCTCCCAGCGCTCGCGAACTTTTCCTCTTCCAGCTTCCCACCAACTGGATCCAAGAAATAGAGACGTGGACCATCGTTGTCTAAACCGGATATCACGCCTGCGACTATGTATGGAAAGACCCTACGTCCGTGAAGGAGATTAGACGCCATCTGCGCTAGACTCTTTGTCGAAACTGATCGTCCGTGGTTGAACTTGTAAAGATTGGCCTCTGCTTTGAGTAGGCTCACCAAGCTCTGGACATCGCCTGAACTCCCAGAAATCGTCGCCCCTATACGCTCATCGAGTTTGAATATTTCCCTGACGTGCTTGCCCAACACCAAGTAGTGGACCGTGCCCTGCGTATCCGAGGCCAGCACAATACCATTCTTACATCGAACGCCTACAACAGTGCCCGTGAAGCCATACATCCGTATCACACCTAACTATCATTTGGGTTATTAAAAATCATCGGCGTGCGAGAGTCACACCCGCAATCACGACTACAGCTACCAGCACCCCAATCAAGACGAACAACAGGATGTCATAGACCTGTTCAGGTGTGGCCGGCTTGACGGGAATCGAAACTGAGGTATCTCCTTTGGCCAGAAACGTTCCGCTGATGTCTCCGTATGAACTGTCGTGAGTAACTTGGGACGTGAAGGTGTGTATGTTGTCATACGCACCCTCTTTCAGTCGTACATCGAAGTTCACCGTCCACTCTCCCCCGCTCGCGAGACTGCTCTTTTGTTGCGACGAGGTTATCACTTCAAAGTAAGTCGAATCTGCTTGGAGCTCCGCCACGAGATTTTCTGCTGTGCTTTGCCCCATGTTTTTGATCGTCATCGTCGTGGTCAGGGTGTCGTTTTGTATTTGTGGTGATGTCTGCAGGCTAACGTCGACTAGAACCTCAGGGACTATAGACTCAGAAACAGACCCACCCAGCTCCGTCGGCTGCCCCACATAGTAATTCCAGTTCCTCTGGATGTAGCTGGGAAAGCGCCAGATTATCTGTCCCTGTGCGTTAACTACGTCCTCTCCACCAGTCACGCTCCCGACGATGTGATCGTAACCCGTTTCACCGAACGAGCCGATGTACTGGGGCCACACAGCATCCGCTGGAACCCACCCATAGTTGGGCAGATAGAAAATGGACCACGCGTGGCGGAGTTCGGTATCCGTGCCCGTTCCTGGAGTGTAGAGTGCAAGGTAGCCGAAGCCCGAAACCGATTTAGCCGGAATACCTGCAGCTCTCGCCAAAGCTATGAAAAGGTTCGAGAATTCCGTGCAATCTCCTCTGCCCGCTTGGAGACCCCAGAGGGCGCTGTGCTCTGTCTGTTGGAGTTCGTAGTCGAGGTTTTCCAACAAGTAATCGAATATCCGTCTCGCCTTGTAGTAGGGATTAGTAATACCATCGGTAAGCTGTTGAGCCAGTGCTTGGATTGCTGGGCTATCGCTCTCATACAAGTCGTCAATCGGAACAGTGTACGTGTTGAGCTCGGTTGGGAATGTGGTTCCCACTGAGCTAGGGCCGATTGACAAGTCAACTGAACTAACTCTCAAGACCTGCACAACCGATATCGTTTTGGATTCTCCAGGAGCTAAGTTGCCGAGCGATATGGTAGTCCAACGGTTGTCATCTGTGGAGAAAATCTGTGGGGAGATGGGAGATCCGTCCACCGTTATCTGCTCGCTGAGCACCTCTTGGCTTGCCCATCCCGAGAAGTTATCGAATAGGACTATCAGGACGCGCGAGTTAAGAGCCGTGTTCGACCCGACGTTCTGAACCATGTAGTTTATTGTGGTGGTGTAAATCGCCTCTTCTTCGGCTTGAGCGCTGGCTAATGGCGCGCCTAAAAGTGTTATCAAGAAGAATAGCCCAAGCATAGCAGTTTTGTGCAACTTCACACCTCTCAAACTAGTCCCCTACCTTAATGGGATTTTCCCTTTTTAAACGACCTCCTCTCAAAGCTCCGGCGGGAAAAATGGATACATTACCGGCAGTTCTCGCGCTAGCCATAGCTTGGCACATAGGGTTAGCTTTACTCGAACGCCGTTTCTGCCGCGAGCGCGATAGGCCATCACTAGTAAAGCTCTTGTTGTTGGCAGAAGTCGAACTACTTCGAACCCTGCACGGTGAGCTCAAGCGGCACCTCCAGTCTAGGCATGATCACAGATGTGAACAGAAGTTGGACGAGATAGGGGAGAGACTGAAGGAGTTGAGCAGGGATGAAGCAGAGAGCGATGTTTGAAGCAGCGTTGGGGTTGATTAACCACATCTTAGAGCTGCCGCCCAATAACCCAAGTTCGGCGCATAAACCTTGGCAGAACTTAGACCCAATGCTTGGAGAAATTCTAAGCGCGACTAAAATCGACGCAGTCCGTCACGTATGTATGACCAAATTAATCGTTTCTCTTAAAGCCGCTGCTTCTGAGCTCATCCAATCTTTGCTCAACTCCAAGCAAGGTGGGTCCCTGCGCGGCGATTGGGTGAGGTTTACCGAACGCGATTTTATCAAGCTAAAAGACGAGTTACTGGCGCTGAGAGAATTTTTTGTTGGGGAAGCAGATTTCCTGAGGTTCGTTTGCTTACGAACACAGCTGAAGAAGCTCGGCGAAATTGATCCTGAAAAGCTATTTAAGGAACTGCGCGAGGCGGGAGCGATAAGTGAGCGCACTTTGGTGCTTCTTATGGCTCAACCAAGTTCTTGGCGTAAGCTCCTCAAAGACCGAGAGTTCTCCGAGCAGTTAGTACGAATTGCGGGATGGCTTCTCGACCTCCAAGAAACGAGAATGGGACAGATTGGCAATGTTCGGAAAACACAGCAATGAAACGGCAGTGCTCGCAGAGCATGGGCGATGGATAGCCCGCCTGCGCGACGACATGAAAATGCTCGACCAGCGCCTGCGCGGGGTGGAACGGAGGATTTCGACCACCGAGGCAAACCTCGCGGAGCTGATGAAGCTTTACGGCAAGCTGGATCTCGCAGTTTCTCGAATCGATGATGGGTTGAGGCACTGGGCGAGGGGGAGAAGAGGGTGAGCTGCGAGCGGTCAATCGTGACGCTTGGGAACGAGCGCGTGATGAAGTTCAAGTGCACAAACTGTCAGAAGGGAGCTTCGATTGAGAAATCGCGGGACTGCATGCGAGGGGTCATCGAAGCGCTGATCGAAAACCCGGATATAAATGTCGTTGTCCTCGCCGAAATCTACGAACACGAGTACAGCGGGGCGGGGCTGAGAGCTCTCACGGAAATCGCAAGAGTGATCAGGGAGAACCACCGCTGGTCGCTTGCGCACATAACTCCCGACGACTGCAAGCGGTGCGAGGCCTCGCGCAAGGAGCAGCTTGAGCGGGCACTCGCCGAGCTGTTCGACGACCCAGCGTCTGGACTTCGCAAACTTAGAGAATTTTCGCATGATATGCTTTCGAGGATCAAGCACGGGGGCAAGAAGTGCAAAGTATGTCGTTCCGAATTCATAAAAAATACTTTGGAGCCCATCATCACTTCGCTCGAACGCTCGACTCTCTTGAAGGGCGGCAAGGGACGCGATGGCTACGCTGAAATCCTTCAACCGCTTGTGAGGCCTTGCTTCCTGACCTCCCGCTTGCTATTGGAACCGCCACCGGGCTGCGAACTCATCGATGCGTATGGGGTCGAGGGTAGCGAGGTGAAAATCTACCGCCTGGCCGGAAAGCTCCAGAACCTCTACTTTTTAGTCCCTCCCGAATACCACCTTTCTCACGACCACGTAGAGCTCCTCCAGCGGGCGCGGCAGCTCATGATCACACAGGTGCCCGCCCTGGACTCGAACCCGCTGAGAGCACGTGAACAGATTGCGCACCTGAACGAGGACCTAATGGCAAAGCTCGTGGTCGAAGATAGGCTCCAAATCTCAAAGCAGGAGGTAGCGTGGCTGGCCGAGCACCTCGCCCGATTCACAGCCGGGCTTGGGTTGCTTGAAGCCCTGCTCACGGACACTCGGGTACAAGACATCTACGTGGACGCCCCCGTTGGGAACATGCCAGTGCACATCTATCACCGCGACCATGAAGAGTGCCTCACGAACATCTTCCTCACCCCCGACGACGCGGAGTCGCTCATATCCAGATTTCGGGCGATCAGCGGGCGACCATTCTCCGAGGCCGACCCCGTGCTGGACTTGAACCTAGGAGGCGTGAGGATAGCGGCGATCGGGCACCCCCTGAGCCCGGAGGGGTTGGCGTTTGCGCTGCGTCGACACAAGCCGACTCCTTGGACCCTACCTCAATTCATCCAAGCGAAATTCTTG
>JAUWXD010000065.1 GCA_030616505.1 Hadesarchaea archaeon | reverse complement strand
CGAACACCTCACGCGATGTGTCGGTAAACATTTTAGTGACCGAAAAAAGAGTGCTGCGTTTTAAGCTGTAGGGACTATTCAAAA
This sequence comes from Hadesarchaea archaeon, assembly GCA_030616505.1. The sequence continues at coordinate 3,678 of JAUWXD010000065.1, read as the reverse complement.
GTGGTGAGACGATGGGTTCCAAGTATGCTGAAGTAGGCATCGACGTGAAGAAAAAGGGCATAGATGTGTTCAAGCCATCCTTGGAGAATCTTTTTCCCAAAGCTTTCTGTCCAGTAGTTCGTGACCCAAAATTTAGAAAATGTGGCATGGTGCTCCATACCGATGGAGCTGGAAGCAAACCCCTCCAGAACTACCTGCATTGGCGTGGGACCGGTGAGAGTAAATGGTTCCGCAGCATTGCCAATGATGTCCTCGCAATGAATGTTGATGATGTAATATGTGTGGGGGCAACGCCATTAGGTTTTGTCGATTATGTTGCGGTAAACCGGTCTAAGGTTCCTAAAGAAGAATTGCTTTCTGCGCTCAACACAGGCTTCAAGGAATGTTTTGGCATGTTGAAGAAGTATGAGGTAAAGGTTTCATTCCTCGGCGGTGAAACCGCTGACTTACCCGACCAGCTTAGAACGTTAGATGTTTCAGGTACGGTAAGCGCCCGTGTTGAGTTGTCCAAAGTCATAACCGGTGAGAAAATCAAGCCCAGCGATGTGATTATAGGTTTGAGGAGTGGCGGACGCACGAAGTACGAGCGGCATGAGAACAGCGGGATAATGTGTAATGGCATAACGCTGGCGAGGCATTGCTTGATGAAAAATGAATATGAGCGCAAGTATCCTGAGCTGAAAGATCTAAATATCAAGGGCTATTACGGTAGGTTTGCATTTGATGATTGTCTCGACAAACTCAAAATGACGATCGGTGAAGCCATTTTATCGCCAACTAGGATTTTCGCCCCGATAGTCACAAAGATTCTTGAAAAATATGGCAAGCAAGTGACCGGTTTGGTTCACAATACAGGTGGCGGGCAGACGAAGTGCTTGAGACTGGGGGAGAACATCCATTACATCAAGGACAACCTCATCAATCCTGACCCCATATTTCGATTAATTCAGCGGGAAGCGAAAGTGAGTTGGCGTGAGATGTTTGAAGATTTCAATATGGGTGTCGGTTTTGAAGTGATAGTTAGAGAAGAAAGTGCGGAAGAAGTCTTGGCCATTGCGAAGAGGTTCAAATTGGGGGCGAAGCTGATTGGCAGGTGCGAGAAACGCGATGGCAGAAACAAACTGACCATCCGGAGTGAATTTGGGAGGTTTGAATACAGCTGAAATGGGCCATGCAAAAGATTAAAAAACCTGTTGCATATATTCACCGTGTGAAATAATGGCTTCACAAGTTTACGTAAAAAAGGATCTCCCGTTTGACCTTTTCGAAATTGATTTGCTGCACGCGGGCGATAAGCAGCTCTTGCAAATAAGTCGAGAGCTTGGCCTTGGACTGAATTTGGAAGAAATGAAAAAATGCAAGCGACATTTCTCGAAGTTGGGGAGAAACCCAACCGATGTAGAACTCCAGAGTATAGGCCAGACATGGTCGGAGCACTGTTACCATAAGACATTCAAGGGAGATGTGCGGATTGGAAATCGAAATGTTAGGCTTTTCAAGGACTTCATTGCAAAAGCTACGAAGGATCTCTCACACCCTTGGTGCGTTTCGGTTTTTGAGGACAATGCAGGAATTGTAGATTTCGAGCGTGGTTATGGAATAGCGGCCAAGGTTGAAACCCACAATCACCCCTCGGCGATTCACCCATTTGGAGGTGCGGCCACTGGTCTAGGTGGCTTGATAAGAGACATTATGGGGGTTTGGGCCCAACCGATTGCGAGCATCGGGGTATTTGGTTTTGGCCCTCAGGACTACTCACAAAAGCTCCCTCCAGGTATGAAGCACCCAAAAACCATCTTCGAAGGGGTTGTAGAGGGAGTCAGGCAGTACGGCAGTCATATGAAGGTCCCAAACATCGGTGGCGCGATTTACTTCGACGAGAGTTATATTGGAAACCCTATCGTGTATTGTGGTTGTGTTGGCCTCCTCCCTCTCGATAAATACTTCAGAAGGACTAAAGTGGGTGATGTGGCATTACTCGCGGGTGGAAAGACTGGTAAAGAGGGGATTCACGGTGTTACTTTTGCCTCGGCAGAGATTGGGAAGATGGAAGGAGGGGAAAAAGCAGCCGAGTTGACATTCGACCCTGCAGTACAAGGAAGACTGGCCAGGGCGATTTTCAGGATTAGAGACGAGAACCTATCTTCAGGCATAACGGATTTAGGTGGTGGCGGGATTTCTTGTGCGACTGGCGAAACAGCTTTTAGATCAGGGTGTGGCATCGTCGTGGATCTCGAGAAAGCCCCGTTAAAAATCTCGAGCATGGCGCCATGGGAAATTTGGGTTTCGGAATCACAGGATAGGATGTTTTTAAGCATTCCTGAAAAGAATATCGAGAAAGCGTTAAAGATATTTGAAGAAGAAAACGTTGGAGCGACACTCATTGGGAAATTCGTTAGAGGTAATTCTTTAGTGGTTAGATATCAAGGTCGTGAGATCGCGAACTTAGGTTTACAGTTCCTTTTCTCTCCACCAGAAGCTAAGAAGATAGCCAAGTGGAAGGCACCGAAGTTAGTTGAGCCCAAATTTGCGCAACCCCGCGATTTAACGAAAGTTTTGCTTAGGTTGTTGGCCGCAGCGAATATTGGAAGTAGAGGTAGAGTGATAAAAACTGATGAATCTTGGAAAAACGTAGTTCTGAGACCGTTCCACGGAAAACACGGTGGGCCAAACGATGCCGCGATCGTAAAACCTTTGCAGGATTCTCAACGCGGAGTGGTTATTTCTTGCGGTATAAACCCCAATTATGGACGGATCGATCCTTATTGGATGGCAGCTTCGAGCGTTGAAGAAGCGATTAGAAACAACATCGCGGTAGGCGGTCAGCGAATCGCGTTGCTTGACAACTTCGTGTGGGGGAGTCCAGAGAAGGCCGAGCAATTAGGTGCACTCGTACGTGCTTGCGAGGCTTGTTATGATTTCGCCAAGGCTTTTGATGCTCCTTATATTTCAGGTAAAGATAGCCTCTACAATGAGTCAGTGTTGGGGCCAGTAACACCCACACTACTGATAACAGCCGTAGGTATCATCCCAGATGTCAGAAAAGCCGTTTCGGTAGATATCAAGGCCCCCGGCAGCGCGATTTACGTTGTTGGCCGAACTTATTCTGAGCTGGGTGGTTCAGAGTATTACAGATTGTTCAGGAAAGTTGGTAGAAGTGTCCCCAAGGTTAAGGCGACCAAAGCGAAAAAAGTGTTGGGTTCAATAACAAAAGCTATCAACTCAGGTTACGTTCAAGCTTGTCACGATCTTTCAGAAGGTGGGCTAGCCGTTGCAGCAGCAGAGATGGTACTCAGCAGCGATTATGGGGCTGAATTAGATTTGAAAAAGGTTCCAGCTTCGATAAGCGGCAATGCGAGAGATGATTTCGTCTTGTTTTCCGAGTCGAACAGCAGATTCCTCGTTGAAGTTAAACAAGGAGAAGAGGAAAAGTTTGAAAAGTTGATGGAAGGGGATTTTGCGCTCGTTGGTAGGGTAAGCGGGGAAGACGAGTTTTCTGTAAAAGGATTGAAAGGCAAAAAAATAATCGACATCAGTTCTGGAAAATTGCGAGAAGCTTGGAAAAGCGCTTTATTGAAGTAATTTGTCTGCGAGTCATTCAAATTCAATTTTGGCAGGATGGTTGCCTGACAAATCGTAAAGGTCTTGAGTGACAGTGGGAATTTTTTCTGTTATCTT
>JAUWXD010000051.1 GCA_030616505.1 Hadesarchaea archaeon | reverse complement strand
GTAAACGAGAAATGGGAAACGAATTTGTCGAGCCCAAACTTGGCCCGGCAAAATCTCTCAAGTTGCGCACATTCGGAGGAAACAAAAAGATGGACCTGCTGTCTACAGATTCCGCGAATGTGGTGGATTCTAAAACTGGCCGCACGAAGAAAGTCAAAATCCTAACGGTGATCGAAAACCCTGCTGATCCACACTTCGTACGGAGAAACGTCCTAACGCGGGGCGCGGTAATCGAAACGGAGCTCGGCAAGGCGCGCGTGACCGGCCGTCCGGGACAGAGCGGTACCGTCGATGCTGTGCTCGTCGAACCGAAAAAGCCAGAACCAACATGATATATATACTAATTAACTCGTACCCGATTTCTAGCGTACAAAAAACTAACCCTAATCTTCTTTGGTTCGGTACTTTAAACGCCAATCTGTACTGTGGTCCTCACTCACTGCCAAACTGCCAGCAGTTACCTCATCCACGCTATGCACGACGCCACCCCAATCCTCTATCGACGAGCGAATCTTTCCGTAGTCTAGTTTACCTTCGAGCGTCACTTTGAGGGTCTCGGTGTCCTTGTCAATCTCGATGAGCGTGACATTCACACCATCGACGCCTGACAAGGAACTCAACTTGGTCGCGAAATCCGGCAGCGCCGGACTGTGGGGCTTCAAAACATCCAATACCAATCGTCTGATATCTGTGGAACCTGTCTTTCTAGACATGATAACCACCCCACCACATATTTCAACGAATTTAAACTTTCCGAACCTCGATTCTTCCATTTGTGTTTTTTAAGTATTACGAAAACTATATAGGGGGAATAGAAGAGTTATTTTTAAATTTTTCGGAGAAGATTGGCTTGCAGATCAAAAGTAAGGGGTTACACACCACCCCCCGCGGGTTGGTGGTGCGGGCGGGGCGGGCCCCAAAGCTGGGTCAGATGGCATTTGATTCCTCAGGGAAGCGTGTAGGAAACGTTTTTGACGTTTTTGGGCCTGTAAAATCGCCCTATGTTATAATAAAACCAGCTTCTGGACTTTCCAAGGCTGATCTTGGGAAGTTCATCGGCTCAGATATACTTATGGAGGAAGGGTATGGAAAAAACAAAAAAGAAGCGAAAGGCGTGCCCAGAATGCAAAAGCGCTAAGCTCGTGCGTGACTACGAACGCGCTGAGCTAGTGTGCGCTGGATGTGGCTTCATCCTCCACGACAAGATAATGGACATGGGGCCCGAGTGGCGTGCTTTTGATCAAGAACAGCGAGACCGTCGAGGAAGGGTAGGGGCTCCCATGACATTTACAATCCACGACAAGGGATTGTCCACGATGATTGACTGGCGAGATCGTGACTCCCACGGCAAGGATCTTACACCTAGACGCCGTGCACAAATCTACCGCCTGCGCAAATGGCAGCGCCGAATCAGGGTGTCGGACGCAACTGAGCGGAACCTAGCATTTGCTCTTTCAGAAGTCGATCGCATGTCCTCACACTTGGCCCTTCCTCGGAACGTACGGGAAGCAGCCGCAGTGATTTACCGAAAGGCGGTCGAGGAACGACTAATCCGTGGGCGGTCCATCGAAGGGGTAGCTGCCGCAGCGCTCTACGCTGCCTGCCGTGAATGCAAGGTCCCACGGACTCTGGACGAAATCGCCGACGTTTCACGTGTGACCAAAAAAGAGATTGGACGGAGCTACCGATTCATCGCCCGGGAGCTAATGATTCATCTTCGACCAACGAGTCCAACTGATTACATCCCGCGGTTCGGCTCCGAGTTGGGGCTGAGCGGGGAGGCGCAGTCTAAGGCAATCGATCTGCTCAAACAGGCAACAAAGAAAGGACTTACTTCTGGGCGTGGGCCGACAGGGGTAGCGGCCGCGGCTATCTACATCGCGAGCGTTCTCTGCGGGGAGCGACGGACACAAAGGGACGTAGCAGATGTTGCGCGGGTCACTGAGGTCACCGTGAGGAACAGATATAAAGAACTCTGTGAAAAATTGGGACTTGATGTTGAGTTATAGAAGTATGTCTCTGATCTTGTCCAAACGTTTTGGTTTCAGCTCAAAATCTTTTTATATATCGAACACAGAGTGCAGCGATTACCATGCGAATCGAACGTTCAATCAGGAATCGCGCGCACCTTTACGAGTGCTGGGATGACTATGGATGCTCAATCATAGCGAGCGCAGTGGTCTTAGAGCGGGATGAGCACATTTACCTAAAGGACATGAACGTGGGGTCTAGTTACAGGGGGCGCGGTATAGGTACCGGACTTTTAAATCAAATCATCTCGGATTTTAAAGATAAGTCAATTACGGCCGATGTATTTGGAGCACGGGTTCCGTGGTATAGACGCCACGGTTTTGAACCCATTGGAGAGACAAACAATTTAATCAAAATTATCAGACCTTCTTGATTTTAGAGTCAACTTCTTAAACAGACGGCTGAGAGATTTTAGGGGGTCGTGGGGTAGCCTGGCCTATCCTGCCGGCTTTGGGTCGCAAAAAGCGCAAAAGAGCCGGTGACCCGAGTTCAAATCTCGGCGACCCCACCAATAACTATATGACTCCTTAATACCAGGCGGGACAGCCACACAGACTAAGCTGGAGGTGACCATTCACAGGCTAAAAGCATTTATTGCCTCAGCTTCAAATCCTCGTCATCGTCTCAGCTATGCCGCCCGGTATTAGCGCGATTGTCGATGACCTCCTCGACAATTGATATGTATTTCCAAATATTTAAAACAAACTGAAAAACTTGTGCTAAACCAAAGGCAAGCTTCTTAATGAGCCTCTGCCAGTGTAGGAGGGGGACGGCATGGAAGCTGAAATCCCTGTTGTTGAAGCGCAGTTGTACAAAGGCAAGATAATTGTTTGGGACGAGGCGCAGGCAAACCAGCTCTACCAGCGGGGCTCTTACGGCAAACCGCTCACTGGAGGGAAGCTCCAGCTGGCACCTGTTGAAACACTCTCTCTTCTAGAAAGTGGGAAACTCCGCGTAATCGACAACGGAGGTAAGCAACTGAAATTCAAAAACCTTTCAGACAAGTTCACCGACACCGATCCAGAAACTATGCTCAAGTACACGGTGTACTCGGACCTTCGCTCACGCGGCTACGTCGTCAAGACTGGTTTAAAGTTCGGAGCGCACTTTCGAGTATATGAACGAGGCGAGAAACCTGGAGACGCACACTCGAAGTTCCTAGTGCAAGCAGTGCCCGAAGGTATCAAGCTCACCCCAACAGAGTTAGCGCGTGCAATTAGGCTCGCGCATAGCGTGCGAAAAAAAATTTTATGGGCTATTGTAGATGATGAGGGGGACATCACCTCCTATGCGCTGACACGGGAGAGACCTTGACATGCCTGCTCGAATCGACCCTTGGGGAGCCGAGATACCTGAGAACTACGCGCGGATTATGAAGGAGTTTGGAATAGAACCCTTCGAGAAACTGCTCCCACGCTTGCCAGAACCCCACTATCTGATGCAGCGGAAGATTATCTTCGGCCACCGCGACTTTGGACGAGTGCTAGACGCGATACGACGTAAGGACCGTTTCGTGGTGATGACTGGGCTCATGCCAAGTGGACGGATGCACGTGGGTCACAAGCTCGTGATTGACCAGCTTATCTGGTACCAAAAACACGGAGCGGATATCTTCCTATGTGTGGCAGATCTAGAAGCGTACTCTGCACGCGGCGTTCCATTCGAGGAGTCTAAAAAGCTCGCCGCCGAGGAGTACCTCGCAAACTACCAAGCTTTAGGGTTAAACATCGAGCGCTGCCATGTTTACTTCCAGTCCCGTAGCAATGCGGTACGTCATCTCGCGTTTGTTCTCTCTAAGCGAGTGAACTTTAGCGAGATGCGCGCAATTTATGGATTCGTGGGAGAGTCAAACATTTCTCACATTTTTTACCCGATGGTCGATGTCGCAGACATACTACACCCTCAGCTGGAGGAATTCGGTGGACCGCGACCGACCGTCGTGCCAGTTGGGATAGACCAAGACCCCCATCTTCGTCTGGCGCGGGACATCGCGGCGCGCTTCCATCGAGATTTCGGTTTCGTGCTTCCCTCCTCTACTTACCACCGGCTGCTACCGGGGCTGATGGGGGAGAAGATGTCAAGCAGCAAACCCGCTACGGCTATTTTCCTAACCGACAGCGCTAAGGATATCGAAAAAAAGGCCAACGATGCGTTCACCGGCGGCAAACCGACCGCAGCTGAGCAACGAAAACATGGGGGCGACCCAGACAAATGCAGGATTTACGAACTCTATGTTTATCACCTCGAACCCGATGATGAGAAACTCTT
>JAUWXD010000044.1 GCA_030616505.1 Hadesarchaea archaeon | reverse complement strand
CGGGCGGTTTTCTGACAGGATTATTACGGTGTCTAGAACGATGAGGAAAGAGCTGTGTCGGCTGTATAAGATTCCCCGCGAAAAAGTTTACATTATCCCGAATGCCATCAATCCCCGAAAATATCGGAAAGATGTGGACCCAAATAAGATAAAGAAAAAATATGGTGTCCCTCCATTCGCCCCCATAGTTTTGTTCATCGGCAGAATGGAATATCAAAAAGGGCTGGACATATTGATTGATGCGATTCCAAAAGTTCTCGAAAATCGGGGTGATATCAGATTCTTGCTCGCAGGAAAGGGATCGCGGGGAAATTCTCTCAGACGTAGGGCTCGAAAGCTTGGCATTTCAGCTGCCGTGAGGTTTTTGGGTTGGATACCTTACAGACGATACATCGATCTCCTGAATACCTGCGATATCGTCTGTATCCCGAGCAGGAACGAGCCCTTCGGTATAGTGTTGCTTGAGGCGTGGGCAACCGGGAGGCCAGTCGTGGCGACAGACGTGGGCGGTCTTGGGGAGAACATTAAAAATTTAGTGAACGGGATTAAAGTTCACCCCCGCCCAAAATCAGTAGCATGGGGGATAAACTATCTCTTCAATCACCCCAGAATAATGGTGCGAGTGGGGGCTAAGGGCAAGAAGAAAGTCATGAGGTTCAACTGGGCATCTTCAGTTAAAAAGTTGCTTAGGACATACCACAAGATGCTGGAGAGTCGTGCTACTCCACTTGCCCCTGTAAGGGTTTAGGGATGTCATCATTTAAAATGAGTCAAATCGTGGAGAAAAAAATATTGGAAATCCTAGCGGGAAACGGCGAAATCGCGCCAAAAGAGCCCAGCACAAAGAAAGAAAAAAACCGATGCAAAATAGTTTCCATAAGAACCAAGTTGTTTTAAATAACTTGAGCTATTCCTCTTCATAAATGTGCTCGCAATTTCTCGGCTAGGTCTTCCGGTGTTGTCTCTATAATTGGCTCTTGGTGAAATTTTTCCATAAACCCATTGTCACTTGTGTAGAATGGCGCGGGGTTCGGTCTCGATATAAGCCTCGCGTTCATAAGGTAGGACTCGCTCCAGTCCTCGTCGCAGGGCCCAGAAAATGTGGCCAGATTAAAGCTCTGGACCCCTATCGCGTGGTAGCCCTTCAGGATCGACGAGAGCCCCGCGCAGAACCCGCTTAGCGCACGTCTCTTAAGACCCGCCAAGGAGGATATACCCGAAAATATAGCCATAACTTCTTTGTTTCCGCGGGGGGCGAAGCTGGCGAGCCACGTGACTGGCCCAGTTTCCCCGATAAACCTTTCCTTTTCCGATTTTTCAGCATCCACCAGATTTGGCCAGTAATTACTCCCGTTTCGGTCGCGGTATTCTTTGCTTTTTACGATCAACTCCTGTAGGCATGGGCTCGGTTCGGAATCGGCGAATATTTGTACGTGAGGATGGACGATGCTCGCAGCACCTGGTGGCATGTGGTTCCAGTTGATATGCCAGTATCTGATCTCCCCATGTTTCACGTGGATAAGCTCAAAATATTTCAGACAGGCGTTTAGGCAGTCTTCGAGTAATTTCGGAGTGAACTGATTTAGTTTGAGGTAGTGGTCCTTGAATGCTCCGACAGCATGGTATCCTCCAAATGGGAACAGATTTGGAAACAGGCACACCTCACCCACCTTTATCCTGTCAGGCAGATCTTCTGCAAACATTGGCGTCATTTTTTCGATATTTTCCGGGCAGAAGAAGCATCCTGCTTTAGAACTCTCGATTAGTTCCTTGAGTTCGGCTGTCTTGGCGGGAACCTGTTTTGGTCTCTTCGCCCGCCTAATATTTATTCTGCACCGTTTCATAGTCAGAGGGTTTTTCCTTACCTCTATTTGCTGGCTGACCAGTTGAAAACCATGTAAAGGGCTTCGGAACTTGGCCTCTTGGGTAGATTTATCAAACTTGATTTTCCTTGAAGACACCCAACTAACCCCTGTCCCTATATTTTTCGAACGCGGACACGAAGATGAGTTCCTTGTCGGCAGTGTTGTAGATACAGTGAGATTCGTTGGGTTTAATCGTCACAATGTCTTTGCTGCTTACCCTGTGTCGTTTTCCGTCAATCTCGATTTCTCCATCACCTTCCACGAAGAAGTAGATTGTACCTGAAGGATGGGATTGCCCAGTAGTTTGTTTACCGGGATGCAAGATGGTGATGGACAGCACAAGATTTTCGTTCAACTGCTTATCGCATACGATGCATTGGTCGTCACTTTTTACTAGCCTCGCGTCTCTGAATACCCGTAGATAGCTTTTGTGGGAAACATCATACCACTCACCACCGAACAAATAACCCTTGACCTTTTCGCCACGTTCTACTAAATACTGCATGAAAAATCCAGGGGCGTCCTGTTTCTTGTTCTTGCAGACTTCACTTAGGAGCGGAAAAATTCTCTTTGGGAAGAGGTATATACCCATCCCGACGTACTCGCTGAGCGGCGGTTTGACTTTTTCCTTAAGATCTGTTATGAAAAAGCTCTGTTTGGGAGGCAGGTGTCGTTCGCTTCCCTCGAACTTCATGGTCGCCATCTCCTCTGGTTTCATATCGGCCCTCTGCCCGACGTAGTAGACTCCGATGAGAGGTTCCCCTGTGTAGCTGGACACGAAACCCTTGAGGCTGGATGAGAAGTAGTTATCAACGCATACAACCAACAGGTCTTCGTCGATCTTTAGTTGATTTATCGCATAATTGATTGCAGATAAAGCTCCTAACTTCTCTTCTTCAGCCGTCGCTTTCTCCACAAGGACGTTTTTGTATCTGGCAAAAAAATTCTCAAATTTTTTATTAGTCGAGATAAATGTTTCAATTTTTTCTGTTTCGAGTTTTCTGATAATGCTATTTAGAATAGTATCTCCTTCCGCAACCAGCATAGCTTTGGGCAGGGTGGCGCCTATGGGGCCAAGTCTTTTTGCGAATCCACCTGCCAGTATCAGAGCTTTCATTTTTCTCCAACCAGTACTTCTCAGAGTGCGTATTTAATCCTCTTACGATAAACGGTTATCGAACGTGAATCTATGGTGCTTGACAGGCTTGGCAGGGCCCTCCACGGTGCCCTCCAAAAGTTAACTCGGGCAACCCATGTTGACGAGCAGGCAATCAAGGAGCTCGTGCGGGAGATTCAACGAGCTCTTCTCCAATCCGACGTCAACGTGGAACTCGTGTTCGGGCTGACTAGACGGATAGAGAAACGTGCACTTGAGGAGAAACTCCCTCCAGGCATGGGGCGTAAAGAGCACGTCATCAAGATAGTATACGAGGAGCTATCTGTATTTCTCGGGAAGCCGGCCCAGCTTAAGCTTGAGCCAAAAAAGTCCACGATATTATTAATGGTCGGTCTCCAGGGGAGCGGGAAGACCACCTCGGTTTCCAAGCTGGCAGCTCATTTCAAAAAACGTGGGTTTAAAGTCGGTATAGTTTGTGCGGACACCTTTCGTCCTGGAGCATACGAGCAACTCAGTCAACTGGGACAACAGGTCGGCGTCACGGTATTCGGTAACCCAAAGGCGAAGGATCCGGCCAAGCTCGCGAAGGAGGGGGTCAAGCGGTTCAAGGATGAGCGTCTTGAGTTGATTATCGTTGACACCGCCGGTAGACATCGCAAGGAGGAAGACCTGATGAAGGAGATGAAACAAATAGCTAAAGCTGTAGCGCCTGATGAGGTAATACTTGTTTTGGATGCTACTATTGGGCAGCAGGCAAAAGAGCAAGCTGCCGCATTTAAAGCTACCACTGACATTGGTTCGATATTGGTCACCAAGCTTGACGGCACGGCGAAGGGCGGTGGAGCGCTCTCGGCAGTCGCGGCTACAAGTGCTCCGATTAAATTCATAGGTACCGGGGAACACACAGATGATTTTGAACCATTTGTACCGGAACGCTTCGTAGCACGTATGCTTGGGATGGGCGACATCGAGACCCTCCTAAGGAAAATCCAAGAAGTGACGGAAGAGGAGAAACTCAAACCAGCCGACATGAAGGCAATTCTCGCTGGCAAGTTGACGCTTCGTGACGTATACGACCAGCTCGAGGCTATGGGTAAGATGGGCCCCCTGAAGAAGCTCATGCAGATGATTCCAGGGATGGGTGTTGCTGTGCCGGAGGAGCAGATGAGGGTCGGAGAAGAGAAGCTGAAACGGTTCAAGGTGATAATGCAGTCGATGACAGATGGGGAGATGGAGAATCCCAAGATACTCAACTCATCCCGCATCCGCCGCGTGGCGAAGGGCTCAGGGACAAGCGAGGCAGAAGTGAAAGAGCTGTTGAAGCAGTACGAACTAATGAAGAAGTTCATCAAGGCCTTCGCAAAGGGAAGAGGCCCAAAGGTTGGACCTTTCGCGAAAATCATGAAGGACATATCGAAGAGCGCGCCATCGGATTTTGGCAGAGGTTAAAAATCCTCTTAAGCTTATATGGGTAGTCAATATGAAAGTGTAGAGGCCAATACAAGTTGTTTAGGTGTTAACATGGCTAAACGGTCAAAGGGTCTGCGGAGCAAGAGCAGGAGTAAGCTTACTAAGCACCCCCGCCAACGGGGAATTTCTCCTGCCAGCAGAGTGATTCAAGAGCTCCCTCCAGGGACAAAGGTGACGATATTCCTCGACCCAAGCGTGGTGAAGGGTCAGCCCCACCACCGGTACCATGGTAGAGTCGGGATTGTTCAAGAAAGGCGAGGCAGGGCTTACGTGGTGGATGTCCGAGACGGAGGGTCAACAAAAAAGATTATTTCCCGCCCAGAACACCTTAGAATGGTGAGATAATGATAGGTAAGCGAGTGACGAAGGAAAGACCCGTGCCCTTGGCAGATGTTCTCAAGGTTTTGG
>JAUWXD010000025.1 GCA_030616505.1 Hadesarchaea archaeon | reverse complement strand
GTCGAGAATTTTCATCATTCGGCGTCGCTCGTCTTCTCGCTTCAACTTTAAATCATATGCTACCCTAGCTCGAACGGTGGTGAGGTTGGGTGCCATTGATACCCTCTATCTGGTTCTCCTCATAGGTTCTTTGGCGTTTGGACTCGAGGCACTGTTGCTTGGACTGGGTGGTAAGTTGATGGTCCTCTATCGGCGCAAAAGAGTTAGAACGTTCGTGCTCGCTTTAGGTGTCGGTTTAGCCATCGTCATGCCAGCCGTCATCACATCCATGGTGCTCGCGCTCGAACCGCTGTACTTCTGCGTGTTGGTGCTCGCGTATATGTTCATTGCAAGCAGGATCGTCCACGTCTCTGGGGCGAAGTTGCCTCGAGCGCCTCCGCGAGCTTTGCCCCCCCCGCCGTCCGAGTTAGAAGTCGTGACAATGCTCCGAAAACGCGGGTACGGTAAGCTTGTGAAGAAAAAGAAATCGACTCAAGCATCTCCACAACCATCGCCTTCACAACCTTCCGAGTTAGAAGTCGTTGAGACGCTCCGAGAACGCAAATACGTCAAGCCCGTAAAGAAAAAAAGGAAAGGTTAGATAACCGCTTAGACCTTTCTAATTAACCCTTATAACCCATCTTCTGCTTTAGTGCTTCGATTGATTCAGGGTTTAGCAAAGTTGTAATATCGCCGATTGGTTCGTTCGTCGCCAACGCTTTTAGGACTCTGCGCATGATTTTGCCGCTCCTTGTCTTCGGCAACTCCTCCGCAAAAATAATTTTTTCTGGTCTGACTATGGGCCCCATGGTTTTGTCCACGTGTTTTACCAGCGTTTTTGTTAATTCATCCGACGGCTTGAAGTTGGACTTTAGGATAACATACACAACAGGAACTTCACCCTTGATATCATGGGGCTTCGAAACAACTGCGCTTTCCACAATCGCTTCGTGCCTGTTCAAGGCATCTTCAAGTTCGGCCGTAGAGAGGCGATGCCCAGCAATCTTCATCACATCGTCAACTCTTCCTGTCGCTCGGATGCAACCATAAGGCACTCTCCTCGCCCCGTCGCTGGTGAAATAGTACTTGTTTTGATATCTGCTCCAATAGGTCGCACGGTACTTATCGTCGGCTTTGTAGAGCCCGCGAAGCATACCAGGTGCAAACGGTGGCACCTGCACAAGGTAACCGCCATTTCCCTCTTCTAAGGTCTTGCCCCCCTCATCGACGACTTCATGTCTAGTGCCTGGGAAATTCTTACCCGCGACGCTCGGAATAAATGGACCTATACCCGGAAGCGACATTATCAACGTTCCTCCAGTTTCGGTTTGCCACCATGTGTCGGTAATCGGACACCTGCCACCACCAATGACGTTGAAATACCACATCCAAGCTTCTTTATCTATTGGCTCGCCAACCGTGCCTAGCAAGCGAAGGCTATTCAAATCGTGCTTTTTAGGCCACTCACTGCCTAGTTTCACGAACATCCGAATTGCGGTCGGGGCCGTGTAGAGAATCGTAACCCCGTACTTTTCGATAATCTCCCACCATCGGTCTGGGGCTGGATAATTCGGAGCGCCCTCATAAACCAACATTGTGGCACAGTTCAGAAGCGGACCATAACATGCATAAGAGTGCCCCGTGACCCACCCTATATCAGAGGTGCACCAGAAGACATCATCATCGTGTATGTCGAACACCCATTTCGTCGTCAAGTAAACCTGGGTTAGATAACCACCGGTTGTGTGGATGACCCCTTTCGGCCGGCCTGTCGTACCAGATGTATACAATAAAAATAACGTGTCTTCCGCGTCCATCACTTCGGGCTCACAATTAGGTTCTGCGTTTTTTATTAAGTCGTGCCACCAGTGATCTCGTCCTTCAACCATGTTTACTTCATTGCCAGCCCGCTTGACGACGATGACTTTCTCAACTTTTGTGTCTTTTATTCCCTCATCAGCACCTGCTTTGAGGTTCACCACTTTGCCTCGCCTGTAGTAGCCATCGGACGTTATGAGGACTTTCGCTTCGGCATCTTCGAGTCTTACGCGGAGAGAATCGCTGCTGAAAGCGGAGAACACCACACTGTGGGGTGCACCTATACGAGCGCACGCTAGGAGGGCTATCTGGACTTCAGGAATTAGGGGCAAGTAAATGCCGACTCTGTCGCCCCGTTTGACACCAAAGCTTTTGAGAACGTTAGCAAGTTTGTTGACCTCTCGGTGTAGGTCATTATATGTAAGCTCGCGAGCTGGCTCGTTTGGCGGCTCGGGAATCCAGATTATGGCTTTTTTGTCACCTTTACCTGCTTTCACGTGACGATCTACAGCATTGTAACACGCGTTTAGTTTGCCACCAATAAACCATTTCACATACGGGGGGTCCCAACGGTAAGCTTCATCCCATTTTTTGTACCATTCTAAGCCTTCTGCAGCGCGCTCTTCCCAGAACTTTATGGGGTCTTTCGCGGCTTTTTCATAAATAGCTTCATCGCTCACCCAGGCCCTTTTCTTGAGTTCCGCTGAGGGCCAGAATACGCCCCTTTCCTTGGGATCTTCAACAACCCACTTAGTCGATTTCATAGTTCCACCACAATTCTTGAAGTTTTTGTTTTGCACGTATTTAAACTTTCACGAGTTTTGACAGGTGATTACTTGTCAGAAAAGAAACGTTTTCCTAGTTTTGTCACCAAATCAGTAATCCAAGGGAATTCATTGAGGTATGGCTGTAGATCTTTATCGACCGCATGCCAGAGTTCGTCTAGTTCACTTGATCGATTGCCGCGTTCGCGATATTTGACCGCCTGTACGAGTATGGAGAGGTAATCAGCTGTATGTACGAGCTTGGCCTCAAGTGTATGTTTTTCGCTGTATTCCTGCCATAACCCCAAATATTTCTCCTTCATCGGCAAATCGCGTAACAAGTCGTTGAGAGCATTTAGTTCGATTTTCTTTTTTGTTTCTCCCGACTCCAAATGTTTGAGTGCAGGATATGGAAAGTCGCCGACAAGTGCTTCAGCCCAGTCGTGCACCACCGCCATGCTGAGGGCTCGTTCACGGTTTATTTTTATTTTTAGACGTTCGAGTTCATCTGCAAGTACCAACGCCATCGTCGCGACATCGAATGTATGCTGTGCCACGTCTTCAACCTCCCCAAGTGGCACATTACAGAGTAGCCAGCCTGTGCGGGGAATGCGTTTTAGGGTGTTTAGATGTCCAAACAGTTCTTGCAATTTCACTCAGACCACCATCAGCTTTGCCTGTTTGACACCACGGAGGTCACCCAAACGGTCAACAAGCTTTCGGATATCCTCGGCTGCTCCCCTGACTATTAGAGTCTCCAAACAGTTTTTGATATCTATGTGTAAATGTTGAACCGTACTTATGATATTCGCGCTCTCGTGTTGAATGTCCATTAGCTTATCACTTAGTCCTCGGACATCGTGCTCGTACACCAGCATCACAACACCGAGACGTTCACCCTTGAGCCCATGACGCCACTTGTAGTTCGTCAAGAAATCCCGTAATGAATCTCGAACAGCCTCTGAACGGCTTGCATAACCTTGGGCTTTAAGCGAACGGTCCAGCTCTCCCAGCAAGTCTTGAGGTAATGTCAAGCTAACGCGCGTGATTTTCGCTCCCATTATGTCCCCATCAAACTTCGTTATCGAGTATTTTCAAGCTTTTCATGGTTGTTTGTTTTATAACCTCTCCATCAACGCGCCTATAATTAGTGGAAGTAGTACCGTAGCATCACCCTCCACCGTTACATATCTGGCTTTCTCCTTTACTTTACCCCAGGAGACAGCCTCGCGTACCCTGGCGCCGCTCAGGCTGCCATCCCATTCAGGTGCAGTAGTGATGTAAACAGCATAATCTAACCCCTGACGGAATTGGTTCCACCATAGTGTGTGGTGTTTGCTTATCCCTCCCCCTATCACAAGGGCCCCAGTGTGCTTTGCATCGAATACTATGTCTGCCAATTCCTGTTCGTCTTGGAACTGATTCAGCTTGAACTCACGGTGGTCTTGCCAAAATAGCCAGATCTGAGAGCCAAAGGCACCGTCGAACATGCCCGGCACATAGATAGGGATTTTTTTCTTCCACGACCAATAAAGGATTGAATCTCTTTTCATTCTCCGCCCAAATTCCCAAATCAGTTCTTTGCCCGATAACTCACGCTTACCCCTTCTCCATAGTTCGTGCATGATGGGTTGCATTTTCTCTTCAAGCACTAAGCCGTAACTCTCGTTAGGTGCCAGAATGTTGCCAATCCTATTTATTCCCTCGCGGTGCAACTTGGCGTCATCCATCTCAAAACTGCCGTGGTAGTAGTTCCTCCATGACCGTGCTAGATCGTGATCAAGAGTGCCGCATGTGGTTATGATGACATCGACGAGCTTATTTTTCACGAGGTCCCGCATGATTCCCCTACAGCCCGTCGCGACAATGCAAGCCGGGAATGAGAAGAATTTAGTGCATGTTTCGTTGTGCTCCATGCGCTCGAGGATGTCGACGGCCACCCCGACTTTTTTTGCGACGAAACCGCCTCCCGCTTCCATTTGCTGTGCTAAATCGTTGAGTTTCATCCCTTTACGTAGCGAGATATCTTTAACTGGCTGCCCGAGAATTTTTTTCATTATTTTAACCCTGCTAATGTGTTCTCACGAGAGCTTAAACGACAGCGCCGAGACGCCTATTTATTGAACAACAATGAAAAATCGGGATGTTTTCTTTTAGTTTTCACACGTTCGTTCAGTGCATGAGAAATTAGAGGTAGGGCAATAGTCGCATCGCAGTAGCAGGCAACGTTTTTCCCTTTTGCCGAGGTCTTTCCCCAGCTTATCGCTTCCTCGAACGTGCACCCGCTTAATCCTCCCCATCGCGGGGCGTCGGTGGTTATCTGAATCGCATACTCGTGTGGGTAGGCTTCTTCCCCACCTCTCGTCAGATCTATCGCAACTGCTAGTAGTTGGGTGAAATCCTTAGGCACACCCCCGCCTATGTAGATTACCCCAGTTTTCGGGCTTTTGTCCCCTATTTTCAAGAATTCTCTAAAGTCTTTCATTTGGTCTACTTTGATGTTTTTTCCTTTCACTCCTGCCGTGATAGCAGCGATACCGTAACCGCTGTCAACGATGGCAGGACAAAAAACAGGGACATTGTTTTCATATGCAGTTGAAATTATGGACTTGATACCTTTCCCAGAAAGCCATTTTCCAAATTGGGCTAGGAATTCTCGTGAAGAATAGGTGTAATTTTCATCAAGCCCCATCATGAACTCTTCGATTAAATTTTCCATTTTACGGTAGTCTAGTTCATCCGCATACACATCATAGAAACGGTCTATCTTGTATCTCAGCAAGTCATAGTCGTCGACAAGGTGGTCCCCACGCCAATAAGTGTGACCCATCGCCTCGTAGATGTCTTCGGAAATGTTTGCACCTGTGGAAACCAACACATCAATGTAGTGGTTTTCGATTAGCCAGCAAATTATTTTCCACATTCCGGTCGTGCTCAGAGAACCAGCGTATCCTAAGAGAATAGTCAAGTCGTTCTCTTTGATCATGTCCTCCCAAACTTCAACTGCTTCGCCGAGCTTTTTGCCTTGGAATCCAGTCTTCGCCATCTCGGATAGAAGCTGGGAAATGCTTTTATCCTTGACTTCAATTGTTTCAAGTTTTTCCTTGAAGTATGGTGTTTCGCGCATATCGGAACCTATTTCCTTCTTTCATTACAGTTAAAAAATTTTTGCATTGAGGTTATTTACAATAAAAAGTTTTTAGTAATATTTATAAGCAAAAAAGTATTACTTAAACGATGGGAGGTGCAGAATAGTGGTTTGCTACATCATACCTTTGGTAGCGGCGATAATCACGTCGACCATCTGGGGCGCTCAACGAAGGGGTCCGGCGGGCTGGTGGCTTATGCTGCTGCTCTGCGGAGGTGCGGTGTTCGGAGTGGTTGAT
>JAUWXD010000060.1 GCA_030616505.1 Hadesarchaea archaeon | reverse complement strand
TACTTTGGATTTTCCCACATTGTTGCATTGTTCGTGGGAGTTACCTTGGTCGCAACTTCGATTGGAGTGGGTGCTTCAATCCTTGCGGAACTGAGGATGTTGCGGACTAGGTTGGGCGCTCTGGTTATGGGTGCGGCGGTGATCGATGATGTTATAGGCATAGTGATGATGAGCGCTCTTATAGGCGTTGTTGCAACTGGTGCTGTGCCATGGAGTGAAACGTTTTTGCTCGTTTCTCTTGCTATTTTATTTTTCGCTGTTTCGTTGACAGTTGGAATTAAGTTATTCAAGAAACTCTCAGAAAAGCTCATGTTGGGAAGAGAAAACCTTCTGATGGTAGGGTTAATCATAGTGTTGGTATTTGGTTTAGTAACCCAGGGAATAGGATTAGCAGCAATTGTAGGTGCTTTCGTAGCAGGGTTGGTCGTTGGGCAAAGCCATTATGCGAAGCGCCTCAGGGAGCATGTTTCCTTGATAGGGGGCAGCTTCTTTATACCAATATTTTTTGTGATGACAGGGATGAGCTTCAATGTAGGTGAATTTGCGTCCATTGGTTTGTTTACAGTGGTATTGGTAACGGTGGCAATCGTCGGGAAGGTTGTTGGGTGTGGACTTGGTGCAAAAGCATCAAGATTTAGCAATAGTGAATCTTTTGCTGTTGGCATTGCCATGATACCACGAGCAGAGGTAGCATTAATCATGTTAAAACTTGGGCTTGATTACAGCATAATCGGCACAAATATAGCTTCTGCGATTCTTGTCATGGTCCTGATTACCACCCTTGTTACGCCTCCGGCTTTGTGGAATGCATTGAAAACAATAAAGAAGTCCAAAAATAAGTTTAATAATGACACAAGAGTTTTAGTGGGGGGAGAAAAACGTGGCGGAACCAAGAAGAGTAGGGCCTGAATTCTACGAACTAAAAGTTGAGAAAATAATGCAGATGGAAGATGTTCCCATAATCGAGAAAGACGCACCTATAGAACGGGTTTTGGATATTTTGACTAAGAAAACTCATGTTTGGGTTACTGAGTGCAAGGGAAGCAAGAAAATCATCGGAGCGATAACGGAGCACGATGTTCTAAGTATTTTGTCTCCCCGAAAAGTTCCCTATGCTTTTGGGCTCCCAGATCTAAGGGCGCTGCATATTGGCACAGCTGAGAATGTTATGTCAAAAAGACTCATCAAATGTAGCCCCAAGGACACTGTGAAGGATGTATTAGGTAAGATGGCGGGACACGGGATAAGAAGACTCCCGGTGACGAAGCAGGATAACATCCTAGTTGGCGAGATCAGGCTGTTTCACATCATAAAGGGATATATCGCTGCTCGAAAGAAACTCGCGAAATAAAACGTACGTTAGAATCTATCTCGCAGTCTATCGGCATAGAATGTTTTATTGTGCTGGCGAGATATTCTTTGGGGATAGCGATGTTCGGGGAGGTATTTGAGGAGGAGCTAGGTCGAGAGTCGGTTTTTCGCGATGCAAGCAAGCTCTCTCCCGATCATGTGCCACCTGTGCTTGTTCATCGCGAGGAGGAATTTCGTCAACTCACTCGAATTTTCAAACCGGTAATAGAGAACAAGATGAGCCAGCGCGTGCTTATCACAGGCAACGTTGGCGTTGGAAAGACCGCGCTCGCCAGGAGATTTGGTGGGGAGCTAGAACCAGGAGCAAAGGGACGAAAAGTCAACTTAACTTACCTCCATATCAATTGTCGAAAGGATAGGACGCCTTATTCGGTACTCGCTAAACTTTTGCAACACTACAATCCACGTTGGCCTTATCACGGACTTGGCCCAGAGAAGCTCCTCGACATGATCGTTACATACTTGAACAGTCACGATGCGTACTTAGCACTCACTCTTGATGAACTAGATTACTTCGTTCAAATGAATGGCCCTGACTTGCTCTACTCCCTTACCCGTGCGGCTGAGGAGTCAGGGGCGCCGAACCGCATAAGCATCATCGCGATAGCTCGGGATAAAAAGTTTCTTCGTTTCCTAGACCCTGCAACACAAAGCACGTTCATGCATAATGTTCTTCCCCTAGACCGCTACACAGCCCCACAACTGAAGGATATCTTGAACCAGCGAGTGGGAGAGGCATTCAAAACAGGGGTGATTGAAGATGAAACGATTGAGTTGATAGCTGAGATAGCGTCGCGGTGGGGCGATGCGCGCCTTGCTCTCGAACTTCTTTGGCGAGCTGGGATGACGGCAGATGGAAAAGGAAAAGGCATGGTGGCTCCCGAACATGTGCGCCAAGCAAAGGCCGAGGTCTACCCTGAGGTCAAACGAGAAGTCCTACGAGATCTCAGACTACATGAGAAGCTAGCGCTACTTGCCATAGCACGGAGACTTAAGGCTTCCAAACGAGCTTACGCGTTGACGGAAGATATCGAAAAAAGTTACCATGTGGTGTGTGAAGAACATGGTGAGGAGCCACGTGCACATACTCAGTTCTGGGAGTACATCAAGCGAATAGAAGGGCTTGGCTTGATTGATTTCAAGCCATCGAGGTCCAAACAGCACAGACGGAGCTTCAAGGTGAGTATCCAAGAGGCCCCAGTTGTGTGGTTGGAGAAGGAAATGGAGAAACTACTCGAAGTGCGTAAATAATAGAAAATTTTTTCAAAGCTTTTTACTCGGTTAGCGTAAATCTTGTCGGGGGTCGTGGGGTAGCTTGGTCTATAGGGTCAAAAACCCGGACAACCTGCCGGCTTCGGGAGCCGGTGACTCGAGTTCAAATCTCGACGACCCCACCACTCATTAAAGTTTCCACTCGGTTTTTTCTTTGATTCGTTTTGGCTTCGTTGGTTTCAATCGAGTAAGGCCCCAAAGCACAAGGACCAGCAGAGCGACGATGAACAAGTAAATTACTCCTTTTCCCATATCTCCCCCAGGCACCGAACCCCAGCTCCCGAAGCAGTAGAGCTTTCCCCCGCTAGTTCCAACAAAGGCCTTCCCATACGCAACAGCTGGCGAGGTATTACCTGTAGCCCCAACATGGTGCTTCCAGACCAGTTCCCCGTTCTGCGCGTCGAGAGTGTAGAGATAGCCATCTTGAGAAGAGATGAAGATCTTGTTATCAACGATAGCAGGGGAAGATTGTACAGGGCCTTCGGTTAAATAACTCCATTTCAAAGTGCCGTTCTCATAGAGAGCATAGACAGAACCGTTGCTTGAGCCAAAATAGATGAAATCGCCGAAGATTGCAGGAGAGGATTCAATCTGACTTCCCGTATTGAATTCCCAGAGTTTGGTTCCAGCAAGCCCATGCAGCGCGTAAAGGTTCCGGTCGTTCGAACCGATGTAAATACGAAAGCCCGTGACGGCTGGCGAGGAGACAATTGCATAGTTATCAGGGGACCCAGACCCTTCAGTTTGATAACTCCAGTTCACCGACCCATCATTTGTGCGTAGAGCGTGAACAGTGCCCCCCCATGTCCCCACGATGACCAAGTTGTTATTAACAGCCGGCGATGAAGTGATTTTGTTTTCAAGATTGTTTTCCCAGATTAACTGTCCCGTCACAGCGTTGATGGCGTAAACATAGTTGTCTGTCGAGGCAATGTAGACAACGTTGTTGACGACAGCAGGCGAGGAGTAGACTGGACCTCGCGTTGGATAGCTCCAAATTATTTCACCGTTATTGGCACTCAGGCAATAAACGGAATTGTCATGGGAGCCGAAGTACACACGTCCTCCATCAAACGTTGGCGATGAGACTTCACCTGCTGTCTCGAACTTCCAGAGTTCATTCCCGTTGAACACATCTATTGCGTAGAGATACCCTTCGCCCGATCCCACGAACACCTTGTAGTTATCGACCGCAGGGGAAGAAAGGGAGCCATTCACCTCGAATACCCAAGCGATTT
>JAUWXD010000010.1 GCA_030616505.1 Hadesarchaea archaeon | reverse complement strand
CCAAAGGCTGAGCGACTTATTCGAGAAGGCTGGAGAGGAGGTAGAAAAAAATGAGCACGGAGGGTCTATTCAGCACGTTGCTGGAGACGAGACCGATATTTAAAAACAGAGAGTATCTGCGTCCGAGCTACACACCGGAGGAACTGCCACACAGGGATGAGCAGATTCACCAACTCGCCCGGATACTTGCGGCGCCGTTGCGAGGAGAGACTCCGTCGAACATTTTCATCTACGGCAAGCCAGGGACGGGTAAGACCGCGAGCGTGAAATATGTGGTGAAGGAGCTCGAGCGCGTCAGCAATCGCGCGCCGCTAAAGGTAGGGGCAGTTTATCTGAACTGTGAAATAGTGAATACCAAATACCGGATACTCGCACATCTTTCTGATATTTTTTTGGAGAAACTCAGGAATAGTCGTGGAGAGGAATTTTTAAAATCAGCCGAGCTTCCCAGGCGCGTCCCCATGACTGGCTGGCCGACGGACGAGGTTTACCGTAGTCTCTTCAAGGCGCTGGATGAAGATCGACAGCTCGCAGTGATAGTACTCGATGAGATAGACAAGTTGGTGAAAAAAAGTGGCGATGAGATTCTCTACAACCTGACACGGATGAATTCGGATTTAAAGAACGCAAAAGTTGCAATCGTGGGCATATCAAATGACACAAGCTTTATGGAATATTTAGACCCCCGCGTGCGAAGCAGTCTCAGCGAGGAAGAGTTGATATTTCCCGCTTACAATGCGCTTCAACTTAAGGATATCTTGGAAAAAAGGGCCAAGATAAGTTTTGCAGATGGGGTACTCGACGGCGGCGTGGTTCAACTTTGTTCGGCTCATGCGGCTAGGGAACACGGCGACGCCAGACGGGCCTTGGATCTGCTCCGTGTCGCTGGAGAACTTGCAGAGCGGGAGGGAGCGGAGGTTGTCAAACTTGAGCACGTCAGACGGGCGCACGAGAGGATAGAGCAGAACAATATGGTTGAAATAATTAGGACATTACCCACACAGTCAAAGTTAGTGCTTTACAGCATCGTGTTGCTGGTGGAGAGAACTCCTCGCAGGATAGTGAGTGGTGACGTGTATGAAACATACCAGGATTTGTGTCAGCAGGGGGGACTGGACGTACTGACACAGCGCCGCGTGAGCGACTTGATTTCAGAGTTGGACATGCTGGGGGTCATCCGTGCGCAAATAGTCAATAAGGGACGTCACGGTAGGACCAAGGAAATAAAACTTAATATTCATCCGACCCAAGCGAGAGCCGCAATTCAAGAGGATTACTCCATAGGCAGCGTAGAAACTCTGGCCTTACCTCAACAAATTACGCGGCTGTAGGTGAAATTTAATGGACGAAGGCGTGCTGGTCCGAAAATTCATAGACGTTGACATGCAGCTGACAAAGGGTGCGCTCGAAGTGCTTTGCGAGCGTGAAGATGTGAAAGCGGCAGTGGATCGAGTACTGACTGTTTTGACGGAAAAGGAGATTAAACCATTTGTGATAACCCCCGATATAGTCACGAAAATCTTAGAGGGCGGCGTCCATGAGCAGCCGGATGGATTATCTACCGTACAACCTCCAACATCGACGATTGAATTTGAAGTGGAGCCAAAGCCAAGCATGGACGTGGAGACGAAACGCCTGCCTGAACTTGCTCACATCAAATTCAAGCCCGCAGCTGCCGAGTACGATGCCCGTGTCAGAGTGCAAAAGGACATAACTGGACGAAGCTACAGCGAGGGAGCGTTGAAAGATTTCGTAGGTCTCTTTAAGGACAGGTTTGAGCGGCTGAAACGTCTTTTAAAAAACCGAGTCGAACTGCAAGATGCGATTCCATTAGGGAGTCTGGGCAAAATCGGAGACAAAGAGCAGGTTAAAGTTATTGGAATGGTGATGCAGAGGCGTGAGTCCTCGGCTGGAAACGTGATAATAGATTTGGAGGATTCGACAGGTAGGATATCAGCGCTTGTATTCAAGGGCAGAAAAGATCTCACACAAAAAGCAGCTGAGGTGGTCACAGATGAGGTAATTGGTGTCGTGGGCTCTTTGCGCAGCGGTGATAGGTCCTCACGGATTTTTGTGAGGGACATAATCTGGCCAGACCTACCTATGAGACATGAGCTACATCGGGCAGATGAACCCGTTTGCGCCGCCTTGATATCTGATTTACATGTGGGGAGCGAGATGTTTGTGGAGGGCTTGTTTTCGAAGTTTGTCAAATGGCTACGTGGAGGGACGGACAACCTAGAGCAACAGGCGCTTGCGAGCAAGGTCAAGTACATCGTGCTCGCCGGTGACGTTGTTGATGGAATTGGGGTGTACCCGCAGCAAGAGGAGGAACTTTTGGTCGATGACATTTTCAAACAATATGAAATGGCAGCCAAGCTTTTAGGTCAAATCCCAGAACACATCACTATAATAATCGCACCTGGCAACCACGATGCGGTGCGCCCCGCTGAGCCCCAGCCAGCAATTTCTAAGGATTTAGCCAGAGGGCTTTATGAATTAAATTCAGTAATGGTTGGAAATCCAGCTTGGGTATCCCTTCACGAGGTCAATTTTATTGTGTATCATGGCAGGAGTTTTGATGATATTATTGCAACCATGCCCGGCCTTAACCGCCAGAATCCAACACAACCCATGATTAAACTCCTGCAAAAGCGACACCTTGCTCCGATATATGGCGGTCGTACGGCGATATCTCCTGAACAGCAGGATTACTTGGTAATCGAAGAGGCACCAGATGTTTTTCACTGCGGCCATGTCCATATTAATGGCTACACGCGTTATCGTGACGTTTCAGTTGTTAATTCTGGAACTTTTCAAGAAATGACGCGTTTCATGCAGCAATTGGGAGTGAAGCCAACCCCTGGTATCGTCCCAGTTGTGGATCTTCAAACACACCAGACTAAGGTGGTACATCTTGCGTAAACCCCACACAGCTCTTGACAATATCTCGGCCCTCATCTTGGATATGGATGGCGTTCTCTACAATGGAAAAAGACCAGTAGACGGGGCTTCAAGGGCTGTCAAGCAGGTTCGAGAAAAAGGCAAGAAATTGGTTTTCGCCACAAATAATTCCGCGAGAACTCGTGCAGAGTATGTTAAAAAACTGGCACGGGTAGGAATTCCAGCGCGAGAATCTGAAATAGTTACTGCGGGGCACGCTACTGTGATGTACCTTAGAAAGAGGTGTCCCAACGCAAAAATTTACGTGGCAGGTGAAAAGGGTTTACAGTCTGAGCTAAGGCGAGCAGGTTTCAAAATTGTTTCGCAGAGAGAAGCAGAAAAAGCGACTCATGTGGTAGCGGGGCTTGATCGGAAAATAAATTACAATAAGATTGCTGGAGGGTTACGGGCTCTTTTAGCAGGAGCAGAGTTTATCGCGACGAATGCTGATACCACATATCCAACGGAGACAGGTCTTTCCCCCGGTGCAGGTGCCACAGTAGGAGCGCTTACAGGCTGTTCGGGCAAAAAGCCAAGCTTAGTCATTGGTAAGCCATCTCCTCACATTTTGAAGATTGCGCTCAAGCTGTTGGGCACGAGACCAAGTAAAACAGCAATAATTGGGGATCGGGTTGATACAGACATGAAGGCTGGCAAGGCGGTTGGAATTAGGACCATACTTGTGCTCAGCGGGGTATGCACAAAAAAGGAAGTTCAAAAGGTGAGAGGTACCAGAATGGCACCAGATTTCGTCCTCAAAAGTATAGCGGAAGTGATGAATTGACAGTCGCGAGTCAGGAAATGAACTCATATTTCAACGAGTTAGATCAAAAAATAAACGAGATTTATGAGATAGCCAAAAAAGCTCGTGCGTTGGGTCACGACCCTGAACTTGAACCAGAAATTCCACGTGCCGGGGATCTTGCTGCTAGAGTGGAGAAACTTGTTGGTCCGCAAGGCGTCGCCGAGGTGATACGAGAACTAGATAAGAAGATGCAGCGGGAGGAGCTGGCGCTGAAATTAGTAGAAATGATTATTGATGGAAAATTTGGTAGGTTCAGTGAACAAGCCGCGGCAGAGCAAGCGATTCGAACAGCGCTGGCAGTGTTGACAGAGGGTATAGTGATAGCGCCACTTGAGGGGATAACTCATGTCGAGATAAGAAAAAATTTAGATGGAAGCTCTTACCTCGCACTTTACTTCGCGCCGCCCATCAGAGCAGCCGGAGGGACTGCAGTAGCCCTTGCCGTGTTGGCAGGGGATTTCGCACGACGGAGATTGTACTTGAGCCCATACAAGCCAGACAAAAATGAGGTAGAGAGATTCGTAGAGGAAGTCGAGATTTACGGGACGCGCATCGCCCACGAACAATATACGCCGTCCGAAGAGGATATTCGTTTCGCTGTGCAGAATCTCCCAGTTGAGATAACTGGAGAGCCAACTAAGAGGGATATCACAGTAACTGCGTTTCGAGACATCGAGCGCATAGGTCACAATTTCATCAGAGGCGGGGCCGTCTTGGCGCTGACTGAAGGAGTTATGCAGAAAGCCCCTAAAATAATGAAGCATGTGAATAAGCTCAATATCGATGGTTGGGGCTGGCTCTCAGAACTGATTTCGAAGGTACCAACAACTGATGAAGCCACGTCAGAAAATTTCCCAAAGGGAGAACTATATCTTAACGATGTAATCGCGGGGCGCCCTGTTTTTTCTCACCCTGGAACCAAGGGGCACCGTGGTCGTGAGGGAGGGTTCAGGCTTCGCTACGGGCGGGCAAGGAACACTGGGATGGCAGCAATCGGCGTACACCCTGCGACTATGGTGATATGTGACGATTTCTTGGCGGTTGGCACCCAGCTGAAGACCGAGCGTCCAGGGAAGGGTGCATCCGTGGTACCGGTTGACTCGATTGAGGGACCAATCGTCAAACTGAAGGAGGGGTCAGTAGTTCAGGTGAGTTCGGCGGAAGAGGCGTTAGAACTTAGGCCCCGCGTCGACGAGATACTGTTTTTAGGGGATATTCTCATCAGTTTCGGTGAATTTCTAGAGAACAATCACCCGCTGATGCCTGCCAGCTATTCGGAAGAATGGTGGGCCCAAGAAGTGAAGCGAGCGTTAACAAGCAAAAAATTAGAGTCGGATATAGAATCTTATCTTTCACCGCCTTATCCACGGCCAACTCCTGCGTTGGCAATAAGAATCTCAGAAGAGCTGGATGTGCCCCTACACCCCGCATACACTTACCCCTACCACGATGTCAACATAGAGGAACTTGTGGAACTCGGCAATTGGTTGGCAGGGGGGGAACCAGAATTCGACAATGGTGAGCTCAAATGGCTTCGGCTCGTGTTGAAACAAGCTCCAAAAAGAGTATTGGAAGTGCTCGGAGTGCCGCACAAAGTTGAAAATGGGCAGGTGATTCTAGAAGATCATGCACTCCCTCTCTGCAGGTGCTTGGGATTGGTTAAGGGGCAGCGTTTGACGAATAAGAGGTTGGAAAATACGTTGCGTTCGAGTTCTGACAAAGAAGTCATGGAAATAATACAAACGTTGGCCGAGTTTCCCGTGAGGAAAAATGCTCCAACGCGTATCGGGTGTAGAATGGGTAGACCTGAGAAAGCAAATCCACGTTTGATGAGACCTCCAGTTCATGTGCTTTTCCCCGTTGGCATGCGCGGTGGGATGACACGTAGTTTGGTGAAGGCGGCAGAGAAGGAAGGTGAGACCTTTGTAGAGGTAGCGAGACTAGAGTGTCCGAAATGCGGGTCGACCGGCTTCACGAGGAAATGCAAAAGATGCGGGACGACGATGGGATTCGTAAAAGCTTGTCCCAGGTGTAGACGTCCAGTGGCGGATGAGAGATGCCCAGTGTGTAACGCTCGTGCGGAATATTTCAATAAACGTGGGCTAGATTTGAAATCGATTTTTGAGGACGCGCTGGACCGACTTCAAGAGAAACGGCCAGAGTTGGTCAAGGGAGTGCGGGGCATGACAAGTGCACACAAGATTCCGGAGCCCATCGAGAAAGGAATTCTGCGCGCGAAACACGATGTCTACGTATTCAAGGACGGAACGATAAGATTTGATTCTACAGATGTTCCCCTCACTCATTTCAGACCACGGGAGATTGGTACCTCAGTTGAGCGTTTGCGTGAGCTGGGCTACTCTAAAGATCTTTTTGGGAACCCACTGGAGAGCGACGACCAGATAGTAGAGCTGAAAGTGCAGGATATACTGGTTTCCACTAATGGCGCCGAATATCTCTTTCGTGCGTCCAAGTTTGTAGACGAGTTGCTTCAGAAATTCTACGGTCTACCGCCATATTACAATGCTAACTCCCCCCCTGACCTTGTGGGCCACATAGTGATGGGTTTGGCCCCGCACACATCGGTCGGGACTGCCGGTCGTATAATAGGGTTCACTGACGCCACTGTAGGTTATGCACATCCGTTCTTCCATGCGGCCAAAAGGAGAGATTGCGACGGTGACGAAGATTGTATAATGTTACTGCTCGACACATTATTGAACTTCAGTAAGTGTTTCCTCCCATCAAAACGTGGTGGGACGATGGATGCACCGCTCATCTTCAACACCCGCATAAACCCGACAGAAATTGACAAGGAGGCGCACAACATGGACATAATGGAGAGGTATCCGATAGAATTCTATGAGGCAACACAGCGTCATGCAAACCCTGTTGAAGTGGCAAAGCTGATGATGGAGACGGTCGATCGCAGGCTTGGAACTGAGACACAATACGAAGGGCTTAAGTTTTCGATGAGCACCAGCGACATCGCGGCTGGTCCTCACTCTAGCAGGTACAAGACACTAGAAACGATGGAGGATAAGGTATCAGCGCAGCTCGGATTGGGTCGGAAAATAAGGGCCGTTGACGAGCGAGATGTTGCTGAGAGAGTCATAGAGCACCACTTCATCCCGGACCTTAAGGGAAATCTTCGTACATTCGCCACGCAGAGTTTCAGGTGCGTGACTTGTAACTCAATTCACCGCCGGGTTCCGTTGAGTGGGGCGTGTGCACGTTGTGGCGGAAAGCTAGTTCTCACAGTCACAAGAGGGGGCGTCGAGAAGTATCTGCAAATCGCGATGCGGGTGGCGGAGGAGTATAAAGCGAGCGATTACACCAAACAGCGCTTGGACCTCACCAAGTATGATATCAAGTCAACGTTCGAGAGTGACGCGCGTCAGCAGCTCAGTCTTGCGGACTTTCTATAATGGCGGTTTTAAGGAAGAAAAACAACATTTTTGATGAGCCGGGGTGGCAGAGTCAGGCAATGCGGCAGCCTCGAGAGCTGTTGGCCCTTTGGGCCGTCAGGGTTCAAATCCCTGCCCCGGCGCCAAACATTCTAGCGATTTTAGCGGGCTCAGTTTTCCGTGGGTTCAATTCGCAAAATGACTACTTCTCGACGAGCCTGCGCTCCCCGACCGCTCCACCCGGTTTTTTCTCTTTGAAAACTTGTGCAGAAAAATTTTGTATACGCGTATTTTTGTCT
>JAUWXD010000034.1 GCA_030616505.1 Hadesarchaea archaeon | reverse complement strand
TTCGCTCGGTCATGATTCTCACCCTCTAACGATTGGCGTTGGGCCGCCGCGATCCCTCACCGCACCCTTCTGCTCCAAATCCCCCGCTGACGGTTTTGTGGTATTCCTTGGGTTCCAATGTTCCAAAGCTCTCCAAGTCCAGGCCTCCACCTTGGGAAAGCTGGGCATGAGTTTAACGAAAATTTCCTTTGTTAGCTCGAATATGCGCCGATCTCGCTCGCCATCGTCAAAGTTGGGATCCCCCTCCCGCCTTGGTATCCGGTTGCTGGCCCACTTAACGCTCATACGCCAGAGCTTCGCGGCGTGTTCAAGGTATGGCCCCAAGCACTCCTCGCTGTTTCTCAAGTTGGCCTCGAAAATCGCTATCAAGTCCCTAGTAAACCCGGTTTGGTGGGCGACAGGCTTATCCTCTACAACGGCGGTCATTACTCACGCACCCCCAATCGCATTCGACACACATCCCAGTATGCACGATGGAGGTCGGGCCTGAGCTCACCGGGAACGTGGCTGAAAAAGTCGTCGATTGTTAACAGCAATTCATCGAGGCAGCGGTCAATTTGCTTGCTCCTGGTCACAGATGGAACCGCGTGATTAGTTCGACGAGCGCCACCCTGCCTGTTCCCGCTAGTGGTACGAGTTAGCAATCGTCTCCCTCCCCGTAATCTTCGAGGTATTCGTCCCACCCACCGTAGTGCATCTCGAAAAGTTCTGCGTCGGCACAAGCACTGCAGAGCTGCTTAAAGCGAGAACCGGGCGGCGCCGAGCAAACGTCGTCGTCGAGGCGCACACCGCACCTGTCGCAAAAACAGGCCAGTTCCAGCAGGTCCGCCGTGCTCATGGTAGGATCCTCCCGTAACCGTCACGCTTGAGCCCCCTGGCGAGCCCGGCTGGGAGCCCCTTGGTCTCTTTTCCCGAAAAGGGCCCGAAGGTTATGGACTTTTCAGGATTTTCGGGGTCGGGATAGGAGATCTCTTGCTCGAGAGGCTTGGTGAACTCGAACCCCACATACTCACCTTCTCTGGATTCGGATGCTGGTGCGTTCGCCGCCGTTTTCGAAACGTCGTCATCTTTATCGATTTTTTCGGGTGTGCCTGCCCTAAACACCACACCGCGGTCGGCCATCTGCCGGACGGCTTCGCGCAAACGCTCTTCGCGCTCGCCCCGCAGGTTCGCCTGCGCCATCGTCACAAAGCCCTCGACGGAAAAATCAGCTCCACCAATTCTTTTGTACAGCTCGCCAAGTTGCCCCATGAGATCGGCTTGGGAGAGTTCCCCTTCCTTCTCCGTCCCACCGGTTTCGGGCTTTGCACCCCCTTCTTCTCGTTCTCCGACTTGAGTAGGACTAAACTCACCGCATTCGGCTTCTTTTGGCTTAAACATTCTTTTCTCTTCGGCAACGGGCAACGGCGTAATTTCTTTTTGCTTAGATTGTTCAATAGGGGTGGTTTCCTTGCTTTGTTGATTATTACGTTCATTTTCCCCTACGGAAGAAAGAGAGAGAGAGGCGTAGCGTGAAACCCGCCCCACGTACTCGGACCATTTCTCTTTCTCTCTCTCGTTCATGCTTGTCTGGTTTTGGTCGTAATAATCGTCCAAGGAAGAAACGAGCCCGTTTGGGTCCAGAGAAGGTAGCATCTTTTGGGGAGCCACGAACTGCCGTATATCCTTGTCCCTTTTGACCAAATTTCCTATCTTTTCCGATACCCCAGCGGCCCACCAGTAGGCGTACGGGTTGCCTCTCCCTCCCGCCTGTTTTCGGTCGGTCAACCCCATGTCGTACAGGTGGCCCAGCTTGTCCCTGACCGTCCGTGGCGGCACCCCCAGCTGCCGCGAGAGGGTGGTGGATGTCCGTGGCGCGGGGTTCCAGTACCGTTGCTTTTCCTCCGGGTCGTATTTCTCCATGGGTTCCTGGTCGTCTAGATTATCTAGCACGCGCATCGCGATCTCGTCCACCTTGAGCGGCTGACGCTTTCCCCAGAGCTTGACCACGAGGTCGAAGTCCTCGGGCTGTGCAAGTAGGGTGTCACCGATGACGATCCGCTGCATGAATCGTGCCTTAGCGGCCGCCCACACCAGGGCCGCGAACTTTTTCAGGGCGGTCTTCGCCTCGAAGCTCTGCTGCGGGAAGTCGAAATTAAACGGAATGGCGACCTTGAGCTCTTGATTTTTTATTTCGTCGGTGATGGCCCGCGCGACCTCGAACTCGGGCGGGTAACTCTCTTCACTTCTGCCCCCCCTGACTTCGCCTTTAATGTAATCCAGTGTGTCCTTCAGCGCTTTCTCGTCCTCGCTCGGATTCAGCACCTCGTACCTCCGGAGGATCTGCCCCTGCTTGCCAGGCAGGCTCTCTATCGTCGAGGCGAAGACGACGAAGCGGCGCGAGCACACGAGCTCCGTGAACTCCCGGTCGTCGGTGAGGGTCCAGTGCCTGAGCTCTTCCGGGTCGTCGGTCGCCATCAGCTTCAGGAGGGAGACCTGCTCCGGGTCGTCCGGGTCCACGTCGTCTATGTTGAACACGACCCCGCTGATGTCGACCCCGGCCTTCACGGCGTAGTAAAGGGATTTTGCGCTCGCGCTGTCCAGCTTCACCCTCTTGTTCGGGGGCACGCACCGACATACCTTTCGAATTAGATCGCTCTTTCCGACTCCGCTCGCGCCGACCGCGATTACGTGTTCCCGGGAGCCTAGTTCCGGGGTCAGGGTACCGAGCCAGAGGTACTGTCCCAGCTCGTAATCCCCCTTGTGCATTAATTGTACCGTGTCACCGACATATTCGATTGGGTTACCGTGCTTGAGGATATCGAGCGCCTTCTCCCGGGCCCCGGGCGTTATCGCCTCGTCTTCGCCCCCAGTTTTTTTCTCCTCGAATAGTGCTTCCCCCCCGTTCTTGGAGAGGGTCTTCCCGATTTCTTCGAGAGATTCGCGCGGTTTTTCAACCCCCGCTTTTTCGAGCTCACCAGTCAATGTTTTCCACAAGACTCTGTTTTCCTCCCACGGTGCGGCCCCGCTCGGGTGTTCGATCCCCGGCTCAAAGCCGTCCTCACGGATCGTGGCGACCTGATAACGCCACTTTTTTCTCACGTGCTTGATTATCAGCCGTGCCTTCGGCGCATCGTTAAATTCCGTGCTGCAAATACCGTGCTCAATTTGGATTTTCACGTTCCCGCTCTGGAAGTTCTGACATGCTTCCTCGCGCTTTCTGATCGAACAATCGGGATCGCACAGGTCGGGCCAGCGTTCGCGGACCGTCCTGCACCCGACCGCGTATTTTTGCTCGTACGCGTCCTTTACCGCACTTTCAATGTTTGCCCAAGGTCTAGCCTCTGCGGCTTGCGGGGGCTGGGCAAGTCTCCCCCACCAGCTTTCCATTACAGAAAGTGTGGCCTCTAAGCTAAGCCCTTTATCACGTAGGTGTCGGCAGTATGCGAACCCAGCGTCGTGCCGGGAACCCGGCGGGATGTCGCCCACGGAAATCTTTTTCCAGCACGGATAGTCCTCGGCAGATAGCGGGGTTTTTGGAATTTCTTTTCGTACGGTCGTATCGTGTACGCGTAGCTCGAGGGGCATCCTCCACGGTTTGATGGCTTTCAAGGCCTCCCAGGGCCAAGGATCGAAAGAAATTGGATGAACGAGATGAGCACGCTTCCCGCTCTTCCGGTGGAGCGCGAAAAAAAGTTTGACGAGGTTGCCGAAGTGTCCCTTCTCGACGCGATCCTGTTTTGGAAAAATCTCAAGGCTCGCGCCGTCCGGGATTTTGATATCCCCCGTTGCCTTTAACGCGAAATTCCGCACTACCGCCGCGCTTATGGGCGGATCTAAAAATACCGTCACTCGGAAACCTTTCAAGCCCGTGAACTCCACTAAAATCGAATCTTGCGGAACGCCCGAATCCAGCAACGCCTGATGGATCACGTTGCTTGCGGCTTTCGTGGGCCCCAAGTCTCTCGGGTCGCCGTCTATGTCGAATCCAATTGTTTTGACATCCTGCTTCTCGGGATTGATTAAGTAAACCCCGATGGTCCGAGTTCCCTTAAGATGATCCTCCAGCACCAAGTTTGAAAGCTCCTCCTTTTTGCAATAGTATTGGCCGTCGGGTTGTTGCTCAGCGAAAGCATTGTCGCGGTTGACGATTAACTTCTTCAGCAGGTGTATCGTCTCGGGAAAATCCAACTGGGATGGAATAGTCTCGGTCATGCTCCGACCCCCGCAAAACGGTTAAAACAAATCATCGCTCACGCCCTCTTGGATCATTGACTCACCACACCGCTAAATTGCGGCATTCATCCCGATGGGTCATGCCGTGTTCCAGCGTTTTTCACGCATTTTGGACGTTGCCCTCCGCGCTGAGCACATCGGTAACTTGGCTCGCAACACCGCCCCTTTTTGTTGCTTTGTTTTTCACAATAATTCTGCAGCGTCGCCCGACTAGCTCGTTGAGGTCAATGTCTTCGCCGACCGCTGGTTCCCTTCCGAGAATGGCAGAATACCAAGAATACAATTTGCTTTTCGTCGAGAAAATGCGGCTTGTTATTCCATCGATCGCTTGCCCGTCGTTTCTTTGGAATGAAATCCTAAACACTTCGTTGATTATTGGCGCTCCGTTCGAATCTATCCTCCCCAACGGCATTTCGTCGGAGGTGATGCCGCTAACGACGGTGTTCCATGCCCCCTCATCCCAATGAACAAGTTCCTTGCTTTCTTTGACGCGCAATACAAGTTGGCGTGTTTTTATTGGTTTAGTGGCGGGTGCTGGTTTCAGCTCCGGTGTTTCGGCAGGAATCGGCGTTTCCTCGCGAAATCCGAATTCCTGCTCAAATTTTTCTTTAGTTATTTTAAACGCGTCCTCAGCCGTCGCTCCACCTTGCTTTCTACAATCGTCATAGATCGCCTTCGCGACCTCGAGCTTCTTGTCATACGCCTTTGCGAGTTCTTCCAAGTTTTTTTCGATTTCCGTTTCATCCATCAAAACTGCCTCCCCTCGTTCAACGAACGAGCGTGAATCATGAACAATTTTGAATCGGCTGGTGGATTCCGATAGAAAGCATGGCCCGGTCGCTCTCGGTATCCAAAAATCTGGCGAAAGCAGTAGGTGGCGGAAGACCCGAAAGCGAAAGTTTTTATGATGTGAAAAATAGACACTATTTAGACCTCCTTGGGCTTCGTGTGGCTTTGGGCTGGTCTCCGGGGGCGGCCTCTCCCTCGCACGTTGGGGCCGATTTCCTGCTTTTTATCCAAAGGTTCAAAAATTAACCGCCCTGCATCGTCGGTTTTGACAGCGAACTGCTGCCCGACTTTGATTGGCCGGTCTCTCCGGAGTTTGTGCGGGATGCAGACTACAATACTGTCGCGTCCACCTGTCGAGTATGCTGTTACTACGTCCCATAACTTCTCCATTTGATCTTCTCCTGCACTCTAACGATAACGGTAAATAGATGTCAGGAAAAAATAAGCTTGATGTCAGGAAAGTTGGAAGAACGTCAAAAGAGTAAGGAAAATGTCAAAATAACGGGGGTGGGTAATGCCTAGAACAGCGAGGAGGAACTACCGG
>JAUWXD010000088.1 GCA_030616505.1 Hadesarchaea archaeon | reverse complement strand
TATGAGGTGCCCTTGCGGATAGGCCCGAGCGATTACGTGCCTTTTCTGAATGATAACAAGGTATGCTACGTCCACATGCGGGGAAAGAAGTTCGGCGATATCCCGCTCACCCTAGATGTCAAACTGTCCGTTGAGGATTCGCCGAACAGCGCTGGCGTGGTGATCGATGCGATTAGGGCCGTGAAGCTTGCACTAGATCGGAAGATAGGCGGCCCGCTCATAGGGGTCTCGGCTTATTTCTTTAAACATCCACCAACCCAAATGTCAGATGCCGAGGCAAAACAAGCGGTCGAGGAATTTATCGCCGGAAGGAGGGAGAGATAGATGAGAGAGAGCAATGCCCTAGACATTGTGGTTGTCGGGCATGTGGCCATAGACACGAACAAGTTTCCTCAGGGGATGATAGAGAGCGCCATCGGAGGGGCGCCCACTTACACCGGTTTTGCATTGGCCGCATTGAGGAAAAAAGTCGGCGTCGTGTCGAAGATTGGGGTCGATTTCACGGAACAGTTCCCACCAATCCACAGCAAGCTCGGATTGGACACCGAGGGCATCCTAGTGAGCGGGGAGCACACAACCACGTTCGAAAACATCTATGATGAAAGGGGGAACCGCACCCAGCTGTGCAAGCACATCGCCCCGAAGATAGCCCCCGGTGATATCCCTGCCCTTTATCTTGGGGCTAGGGGATTCTACGTCTCTCCCCTCGCGGACGAAGTGATCCCGGAGACCATGGAGAGGATCAAGGGAGACAACCTAGTGATGATGGACCCCCAGGGTCTCTTCAGAGAAATTGACAACAAAGGGAAGGTCACCATCAAGCCGGATGTCGACCTCGAACCGTTTTTGAAGCATGTGGATGTGGTAAAGCTTGGTAGGGACGAGGTGAGCGCCGTTAAGAAAGAGCCCAAACAACTCTTAAAAGAACTCTGCGAGATGGGGCCTAAAATCGCCATTCTTACCCAGGGAGAGGAGCCGGCGCTGGTATTGTCAAATGGAGAATTTCACGAGGTCAAAAGTTTAGAAGTGGAAGCTAGAGATGCTACAGGAGCAGGTGACGTGTTCGGAGGAGCTTTTCTGGCGAGATATCTGGATACTCATGACGTGATCGGGTCTGCTAGATTCGCCTCCGTCGCCGCTGGGTTAAAGATAAGATATAAAGGGCCCACAGGGTTCCCGTCAGAGGGCGAAGTTATTGCCTCCATCCCGAAGTAATCCTAAAGAACAGTTGGCCCGTTCAAACCCCGTGCCGCTAGGGCTGATGGGATTTGGGATGACCACTGTGTTGCTCAGTATATACAACGTTGGGGCGATCCCTTTGAGCGGAATGATATTAGCGATGGGGATCTTCTACGGTGGATTGGCGCAGATAATAGCAGGCGTGTTTGAGTTCAAAAAAGGAAACACGTTTACAACTGTGGCATTTTGCTCGTATGGTTTGTTCTGGCTGTCACTGGTGGCGCTGCTGCTGTTTCCAACGTTGGGTTCGGAATGGGCGGTGGACTCGACATCGATGGGGGTCTACTTCGTGATGTGGGGGATATTTACCACATACATGTTTGTGGGGACCCTAAAGCTGAAAAGAGGACTACAAGTGGTGTTCCTCAGCTTGGCCGTCCTTTTCTTTCTTTTAGCCACGGCCGAATTTACCGGGATTAGCGTGATAAAAACCATCGCGGGTGTTGAGGGTATCTTTTGCGGGGCTAGCGCGATATACGTTGCGTGTGCGGAAGTATTGAACGAGATGTACAAAAAAACCGTGCTTCCTCTTTAAAAGTTCAGTAAGTCTTCGCTATCAAAACTGAGGTCTTAGCAGGCTTTAAGCAGACGGGACAGACTCCTTTCATTCGTTTATCGTTTAGCTCCTCACCCAAAACACTCCCCCTTGTCTTTTCCTCAAACGCCTTTCCGCACGCCTCCTTCCCACACCACGGTGCACGGACGATACCTGCCCGCGCGTCCATCACTTTTTTTATCTCCCCCAGGTCCTTCAGGTCCCGTATACTGTTCAAAAAGGATTTCCAAGCGCGGGCACGCATCTCTTTATTTATTTGCTTGAGGATTTTCCTAACTTCCCGGTTTACGACTTTGAGCGAGATGGTGAAGCGTTCACCGGTATCACGCCTTACCACCGTCACTTGTTCCTGCTTCACGTCTTTAGGGCCTATCTCCAATCGAAGAGGAACCCCGTGCCGCTCCCATTCATAGAACTTTCGACCCGGACGAAGGTCCCGCTCGTCCAAGTGAACTCTGAAGCCTGCAGCCTTCAGTTCCCCAGCTATTCTTTTTGCCACCTTTTCAGCGCTCTTCTCTTCACCTTTGAATGGAATTGGAACGATCACGATTTGAACTGGTGCCACTCTAGGAGGAAAACATGGGCCTAAGTCGTCACCATGAACCATCACAGCCGCAGCTATCACCCGCTCAGATATCCCATAGCAGGTCTGGTACACATATTCGTGGGCACCGCCCTCTTTCTCGTACTCGAGCCCGTAAACCTTCGCGAAGTTCTGCCCTAGGTTGTGAATGGTTCCCACCTGCAGGGCCCTACCGTCCGGAGCTAGGGTATCAAAAGCTATTGAATACTCAGCCCCGGCAAACGTGTCCCAAGATGGGCGTTTGGTGATCACGTAGGGGACCCCAAGTTCGTCGAAGAATTTTTTGTAGGTTTCCACGGCCGCCCTGACCTGAGCCTTAGCATCTTCCGAAGTTGCGTGAGCGGTGTGGGCTTCTTTGAAAGTCGTGACCTCGCGCAGCCTTATCAGGGGCTTCGTCATCTTCGTCTCGTACCTGAAGATGTTGACGATTTGATAGATTTTGAGTGGGAGGTCTGCGTGGGAGCGAATCCAAAGGGCGAACATCGGGTAAATTGAGGTCTCACTCGTGGGGCGAAGGGCCAGCCTGACATCCAACTTATCCTTTCCCCCGTGGGTCACCCAGTAGACCTGTCCCTCGAACCCGCGGATGTGCTCGGCCTCCTTTTTGAACAGGTTTTCCGGAATCAAAAGG
>JAUWXD010000062.1 GCA_030616505.1 Hadesarchaea archaeon | reverse complement strand
GGTGGCGCATCAAGGAGATTAATCCCCTAAAACCTGCCGAGTATATCGACCTAGACGGTTACTATCACATTGAGTACCTGGATTCTCGGAAGTTTGGGAGAGGATCCGCTTTTATTGAGGGCTTTGAGATTGAAACTGGGATTAGTGGGAATTACTATCTCAATGTCGAAATATACTCGGTGGAAGCAAAGGAAGTGTTTAAGAAAATCCTAGAAGTAGCAGTGCAGTGATTATTTGGAGCCATGACGTTTTAAACAATAGAAAAATGATAATTTGGGAAAACATAATTGGAGTACCTATATTTTTGGGTACTTTAGGAGCAAACGCCCGACTTTAGGAGTAAAAGCTACTTTAGGAGCAAAGCCCCGCGCAAAGGCTTTGCACACAAAGTCAAGTCTGCACACAAAGTCCCCAACTTGCACATAAATTCCAGGAGTCTAATTCTGATGCTAATCTTGGCTACAGCTAGATCGCTTACCTATACAATTTTATAAAGTCTATCTTTTTATACCGACTTTTCATAAGTGCTTGCGACGATAAGGCGAAGAACATGAAGAAAAATGTCACAAAAAAGATTTTCTTAAATACATTGGCGTGCCCCACTCTCGGTTGGCTTATGAGAGTCATGGAGGCAAAAAAGCTAGGGCCCCCGACACTAGGTGAGATATTCCGAATGGAGCAAGGACGAGATATCGAGATGAGAGCGAGAAGCCTCTACCCAGGCGGCTTACTAATTGAAGATGCTAACCCTGAATTAGCCCACAAAAAAACGATTAGTGCAATTAAAAACCGTGAAGTTTCGGCAATCTCTGGTGCTACTTTTCTGGTAGACGGCTTTGTGACCAAAGCCGACATACTGCAACGCGTCAAGGGGGGCTGGAGACTCAACGAGGTAAAGTCCAGCGTTGTGGACAAGCCGGAGTTCATAGACGATATGGCCTACACTACCATGGTGGCTGAGAAAGGCGGCCTCAAGATTTCCGAAACTTCCCTAATCCTGATCTCCAGAGACTTCAGGCTGGGGATGGAAAACGATTGCCTATTCACGAAGGTAGACCACACAGACGAAGTTCAAGGTAGGGTCGATCTTTTCAAGCCCTACTGGGAAAAAGTCGAGAAGATAACTAGGGTACCGAAGAAACCGGAAGCGAAGCTAAAATTCGTGTGCAAAAAATGCAAGCTTTTTGAGGAGTGTCTAGGTGCTGGCATCAAGAACCATATACTCGACATTCCGCGTTTGTCAGAAAAGAAATACGATAAGCTCACTACGCGTGGCATCGTTCGCATCGAGGACATTCCGGACAGTTTTTCCCTGACAGATAGACAAGCCAAGGTGAGAGAGTGCGTGAAGAAGAACCAACCCTTTGTCGGACCCGAACTCAAAAAATGCTTGGAAAGTCTTTCGTGGCCAGTGTACTACTTGGACTTCGAGACAATCATGACAGCTATTCCTCTCTACCCAGACATAGCACCCTATGAACAAATATCATCTCAATATTCCGTGCACAAATGCTCTGGATTTGGGCAGCACCCGGAGCATTTCGAGTTCCTAGCGAACCCCAGCAGAGACTGCAGGAAAGAATTAGCGGAAAATCTGATTAGAACGCTTGGCGACAGTGGCAGCATTTTGGCCTACGGTACTATAGAGAAGACTATCCTTTCCAATCTAGCGAACTTTTCTCCAAACCTTTCTGGCGAGATCAACTCTTTAATAGACCGAATTGTAAATCTTGGGTCGATCGTCGCCGACCACTTTTACCACCCTGACTTCCAAGGCAGCACCTCGATAAAGGTAGTGCTACCTGTTTTGGCGCCAGATATGTCGTACGACTCGCTGGAGATCAAGGATGGCAACTCTGCGGCGGCAGCCTTTGCGTACTTGGCGCTCGGCAGGTACAAGGGTGAGAAAGCCGAAGAAGTGAAGAAAAATCTCAAGATCTACTGTGCGCAAGACTCACTCGCCTTGCACAAGGTCCACCATCAATTAATCAAATATTGTGATTGCCAGACAAGCAAAACTGAGATGAGGGCTCAAACTTCACTTGAAAATTTCTGATTTCTGGGCTTTGCACATAAACGGTTTTAAGCCCAAGAAGCACGGCCCTATTGATGTCTGAGTTCGGGAGTTCGAATCCCGCCTGCCGCACCATTATGGTGTCGTTAACTTATCCCCCCTTTTTTATTTTTGGTCCGTCCCAATCCCAAAACTTTTAACTTGGCGACGACAAGGGGGCTAATGATGCCCCTTCCTATGATGTTTAGAATTATACCGCGTCTTGTGGGTCCTCTATTGGTAGGCGCGGTGCTGTTTGCATGGCAGTTGGGATCAAGCGAGGGGGCGGCCCTTCTGGGTGCAGGAGTCGGAGCGGTCTTGTACGCACCAGTGATATCGAGAGGAAAAAAGAACAAGTGGTCATGGTTTTTAGGATATCTTGTGATTGGAGTGTTTCTCATACTCTGGGGGATTGAGCTACTTGGCTGGGCGACCTTCCCCAGAGCATAGTAGCTGCTAGGGCTAGGCCGCGCGCAAAGGTTTCAAAACCAATTTATGTGCAGAAATTGAATTTTTATCAAGTCGCGGCAGCAAAAGCGTGCTGACCTGCTCTGTCTGCGGGTGAGAGTTTCATTTAACCTTAGATTTTAATTGTGGAAAGAAAACCAGACAGTCTTTTTAAGAAGCTGAAGGTGATTAAGGGGGGCCAACATTAGTCATTGAAATCTCTTTCGACACTTTTTTTAACCTCTCGGCTACGTAATATTGGAACTCAATCTTAATTCTTTTACCCTTCAACTTTCTTCTGTTAGATCGATTATACACAAATCTTATGCAAGTGACAAAATTGCCTCCTTCAATAACCCATGGTAACTCATTCATGACTCTCTCTAAACGTTCTTGCCGCATAAAATCCCACTGAAGTCGCGCTATTTTAGGTTCCTTAATCTCTGTTATAGTAATGGGAACCCTACCTGGATTTACTAAGATAACCCCGTATCCAAAGGTTAAAACAAATCTTCGCCTTTGAACTAAAGGGTAGACACGCAGATCAGGATCGTGATACATCTTATGCTGCTGGATAGATATCTTCCAACTCCGCCAAGCAAAAATGGCTATCACTGTTGTTGAAATTGCCGAAATTATAATGAATGCTGATTCCATCGTTTCGATGACGACGGCGACGAATGCGACTAGGGCGACGATACCTGCGACCCATAGTATGGTGCCCACGATCAGTGAAACTCCTTTTTTGTAGGTTAACACTTTTCTGCCTCTTTTTATCGGATCTGGCAATCTATCACTGCGCTACAAAATTTAGCACCTGAAGGATTAAAAGAAAGTGGTAGGGGACATAACTCGTAACCTATCGCGTATAGCCTAATCTTCGAACGAATTTATGCGCAAGAATTTGTAGCAGTAATAAAGATGATAAGATAGTTGTTGCAGTTAGTCCCTGCATACTATTAACTAAAATTTTAATATCGTTCATGAGTCGTGAGATTTTTTGACCTTCCAATTGCGGGACTTGCGGGCCGCGCGTGGCCGGAGCTAGTTGGTGATAACCCCACCTCCTTTGCCCCCGGCCGCGCGCAAAGGGGTTCAAATCAGCGCCCGGGTGGTGGGGCTTTAGGACTACTCGGTTTTCCCGACCTTTTTTTACTTCCCGAATACCTCACTTAAACTCTCGATGCCTTAGGATGCCTTTTGGGCAAATCGCGTTGCATCCCTGCTATCGTGCCAGCGGCCCATCTCTGAGGATCACATTTTTCTTTTAGTCTTTCAAGACGCACGGGAGTCATGGATTTCAACATAAGCC